>NZ_JABLTF010000006.1:0-129010 GCF_024085615.1 Psychrobacter sp. PSP | reverse complement strand
TATTCATAATAAAATGACAGTCGAAGAATTGGCAGGTCAACTATTTCCGTATTTGACGATGGTTGAAGGATTGAAGTTATGCGCTCAAACCTTTAGCAAAGACGTTAAAGAGCTATCTTGCTGCGCAGGGTAATCATTTAACGGTAATGTACTTACAGAAATGTTAATGGAGTGCCATTAATAGCTGTTATTTCAAATAATTTTCTAGCGGTTTTTTCTCAAAATCTGAGACCTTCCTAAATTTTGTGTAAGTATTTAATCTAAACGTCAGTTACACAGAATCTGGGATGGTCTCCATAACAGTACTTATAGAAATCAAAAATAAGCTAATTCACTCTCGAAAAACTCACTGGATGTACACAACGAAGTACACCGATGTTGCTTCAATAACTCAAACTATTGCTATCATTAGCATACAGTCCAAGATTCAAGTCCTCACTAGGGGACCGAACCAGTGAAGGCACCTGATTGATTCGCCATAGGTATACTCAATAAAATTCAGAGGAGCAATAGACACTTTAAGAACAGCATGCGTTCCTGCGTCATTTAGTGTGATAGCGTACAAACGGTACTTAAATATCGGATACGCATGGAGAGCTCACAAGATTTTATAGGTCATTGGACAGAATATAGCCGCGGTAAAATTCCTACCAAGCTGTGATCATATTCCTACCAAGCTGCGGTAAAATTCCTACCGACTGAGGACTTTTTCAAACTCTGTACAACTAGAATTATCCCCGCAAGTCTCTGTTTCAATTGTAAATATTATTCGGGGCTGTCCTAACCATAACAATTTTATTTTGAGCTGACTATATATATTTCAGCTCTAACTTATCATAAAGAAGCCGAGATTTTTTATTAAGCTATTTATCTAGTGCATGGATTCAAATATTTTCTCAAGTTCACATGAACCCCTTCTCGTCCATTAATGATTTTTACATCAGTTATAGTTTCAATCCACTAGACTCCCTCACATAAGCTATTTCTAGCCCTCGTAAATCCGTCAGCGAAAGTTAATGAATTGGTAATTTTGCAAGAGATATACTTGCTATTACTTAGAGATTCTTGCATTCGAAATAAAACCCTCATGCTTTACCTTTCCGTTATTCATCTTCTTTTCAATTACTAAGCCTACAACAGTCCTAAAACTGTTTCATTCGGAACTGCTCTTACTTATTAGAGAGATCACCATGCACCATTTAAGGACATGCAAAGATTAATTTGGTGCATCCGTTCGCACTCTCCAAACAACCTCATTCCTCACTAAAACAGGTACTGTTCATATGGTACATTTACGGAAAGGGTTAATGATTGTTTTGTCACTTATTTTTTTCTTTTTAATATTGGCATAAAGGTTGCTATTTGTAAGTTACAACCTCCAAATTAGAGATATTGAATAATGAATCAATCTGACGACTACCCTTTGAGTGCTGTACCAACTGACAAGAGAAAAGGTTTATGGTCCATGATGTCAATATTATTGGGCTTTACATTTTTTACTTCTACAATGTGGGCAGGCGGTACACTTGGTAAATCATTTTCATTTTACGAGCTAATTTCTATTATATTCATAGGTAACTTATTGCTTGGATCTTATGCAGCAAGCTTAGGTTACATTGCATGTAAAACTGGTTTAAACACCGTGTTGTTAGGTCGATATTGTTTTGGACTAAATGGAAGTAAGTTATCTGACTTTGTATTAGGATTTACACAAATCGGTTGGTATGCATGGGGTACTGCGACGATTGCCATTATCATTGTCAAGTTGCTGGAATTACCAGATACATGGCTCACGCCATTGATGATCTTTTTTGGTTTTGGGTTTTGTATCAGTGCCTATATAGGCTATAAAGCGTTAGAAATTCTTTCAAAAGTCTCCGTACCTGCGATGCTATTTTTTATAGGCTTATGTTTTTACAAAGGCATTCTCGATATAGGTGGTATTTCCGAATTTATAGCTATTGAGCCCACGGAGAGTATGCCAATCGCAGCTGCAATTACCTTGGTATTTGGCACTTTTGTAAGTGGAGGCACGCAAGCGACAAATTGGAGCCGTTTTGCTAAATCAGGAAAAGTAGCGGTTATAAGTACTTTAGCAGCATTTTTTATTGGCAATGGCTTGATGGTATTTGTCGGTGCTTTTGGTACTGCTATCTATCAACAAGCGGATATCGTTGATGTGCTTGTTGCTCAAGGTTTCATGCTTGTCGCTATCCTAATGCTATTCACTAATATTTGGACTACCCAAGATAATACTATTTACAATTTTGCAGCTGCAGGATGCAACTTGTTCAGAACAGATAAAAGGCGTTTAGTCACCCTATTCGGTGCTGCATTAGGCACTGTATTAGCTGTCATG
Organism: Psychrobacter sp. PSP; assembly: GCF_024085615.1. Classification (NCBI taxonomy): domain Bacteria; kingdom Pseudomonadati; phylum Pseudomonadota; class Gammaproteobacteria; order Moraxellales; family Moraxellaceae; genus Psychrobacter; species Psychrobacter sp. PSP. The sequence continues at coordinate 126,651 of NZ_JABLTF010000006.1, read as the reverse complement.
GGCATGTATAACATGCTAATACCCTTTCTAATACTTCTAGGGACCTTCATTCCACCAATTGGTGCGATTATCATGACAGATTTTTGGGTGAAATATAAAGGTAATATGCCAGATTTAAGCAGTATCGAATTACCAAAGTACAATATAGTTGGATTATCAGCTTACGTGATTGGTTCAGGTTGTGCTTACGCTTCACCTTGGATTGCTCCACTTGTTGGCATTATTACTTCTGCTATTGCTTATACAATATTATTGAAGCTCTCTACTGTAAAAACTCAACAAGAACAGAGTATTTAATTAATGATATCTATTGGATCGTTAAATCAAATAAGTGGACTAGAAGCTCTTCGATTTAGAGCCGGTCTGCAGGGCAGTAAAAATGCGATACGCTGGCCCTATATTGCAGAAAACACAGAGATTGAAAATTGGACAAAAGGTGGAGAGTTGATCTTTGTTACAGGGTTAAATTGGAAGTGGACTGTTCAAGAACTTATTACTCTCATTGAAAAAGCAAAAAAGCAATGTACGAGTGGGTTAGTGATTTTAACCCACTCACCCTATCTAGATACCATTCCTATTGAAGTTTTAGATTTTGCTAATGAACAACACTTTCCTATTTTTGAACAGCCTTATTCATTGCCAATGGTCAATGTTACCGAAATATTATCTAATGCGATCATTATGGATGGTCTCAATAATAAATCCAATCGTTGGTTTCTACGAAACTTAGCAGATAACCCAAGCATGTCTGAAATAGATTTGATTAAAGCCACAGAAATAGGACTTAATCTCGATCAACAGTTATCTGTCGCTTTTATTAAATTCAATCGTATTACTGATGAAGAGGTCATTAAAGGAGATTACTTAATTAGTCAGTTCATGCTGAACGAGGGTGTGCAACTTCCTATTACAGAGCTGCATCAAGGTTGGCTAGCGATTATGCCGACATCAGCAGAATACTGTGATGATAGTATGAAACGATGGAATCAACTGCATCAAAAACTGCTTGCATATGGCTTTCACTGCACTATTGGTGTTAGCGATGCAAAAGAATTAAAAGTCATTTATAAAGCAGTTTCACAGGCAAGGCAAAGTGCTAAATTTCATAGAGATAATGATAGAAACGAAGTTATACATTACAACTCGTTAGGTATTGCTCAGCTTTTTACTCATGTCGATAACAATGAAATTGAATCTTTTTGTCGTCAGTATCTAGGTGATATTTTCAACAAACACGATACTCAGAGTTTGGTTCTAAAAACTACTTTAGTTTGCTATTTTGATAATTTATGTTCGATGCGTCAGACAGCATTGGCAATGAATATACATAGAAACACTTTATCTAATCGATTACAAAAGATTGAAACGTTGACGGGTATTAATTTAAGCAATGCTCAGCAGCGACTAAGTTTACAAATAGCGCTCATTGCAGCTCGTTTCATCAGTTAAATTTTATAAAATATGATTATCAATTAGGAGATATTATGATTATTAACAATGCAAAACTTCGCGGTAAACAGGGCTTACATAGCATTGAATGCGAAAATGGAAGATTTGTAAGTATTATCGAGCAAGATGGCTTAGTCATTCCATTAGAGTCAAGTCTTGATGCAAAAATGAATTTACTGTCTGCTCCATTTGTTGAGCCTCATATTCACCTTGATGCTGTATTTACAGTAGGCGAGCCAAACTGGAATTTAAGTGGCACGTTGTTTGAAGGGATAGAGCGTTGGGCTGAACGTAAGCCAATGTTAACTAGCGAAGATGTTCAGCGAAGAGTATTAAAAGCCGTACAACTATTGGTCGAAAATGGCGTTCAACATATTCGAACACATGTTGATATTACCGATCCTGAATTAGTTGCCTTAAAAGCAATAGTCGCTTTAAAAGAAAAACTCAGTGCTTATATTGATTTACAAATAGTTGCATTCCCCCAAGAAGGTATTTTGTCCTTTCCCAACGGTAAGCAGCTAATGGAAAAAGCACTTGAACAAGGTGCTGATGTCATCGGTGGTATTCCTCATTTTGAATATACTAGAGAATATGGGGTTGAGTCGATGCGATGGATCATCGACCTTGCAGAAAAGCATGGAAAGTTAGTTGATGTCCATTGTGATGAAATCGACGATGGCGCATCAAGGTTTTTGGAGGTATTGGCTACAGCCGCTTTAGAAAAAGGAATTGGAGAACGAGTGACAGCAAGCCATACGACTGCAATGCACTCTTATAACAATGCGTATTGTTCCAAATTGTTTCGTTTACTAAAAAAATCTAAAATAAATTTTATTGCTCTTCCTACTGAAAATATGCATCTACAAGGACGATTTGATGGTTATCCTAAGATTCGAGGTATCACACGAGTTAAAGAGATAAAAGATGCTGGAATGAATATATGTTTCGGTCAAGACTCCATACAAGATCCATGGTATACACTAGGTAATGGAAAACTACTTCGTGTTCTAGACTCAGGGATTCACTCATGTCATATGATGGGATACGAGGATCTAGAAACTGCATTAGACTTAATTACAGATAATGGCGCTAAAACGCTTAATATATCTGAAAACTACGGTATAGAAGTAGGTAAACCTGCAAACTTTATTATTCTTGAAGGTAGCAATGATGTCGAAGTAATCCAAAAACAAGGTGATGTTTTATACTCTGTAAGAGAGGGAGAGATACTCATATCTAGACAACCTGCTACTCTGAATCAAACGATACCGTTAATTGAATAAAAGAATGGTTTTTTACGAGCCACTAAAAATGCGTTCAAGAGTATTTTCTTGGAGCCCATCCCTGATTCTGTGTAACTGGAGGGTAAGTTTTTTGTCTGAATTAAAAACAGTTGGGCTTTTTGCCATTACTGCATTAGCAGAGATTGTAGGTTGCTATTTGCCATACTTATGGCTGAGAGAAGGTAAGTCAATATGGCTACTTGTCCCTAGTGCGCTTAGTTTGGTCGCTTTTGTATGGTTGCTGACTTTACATCCAACCGCCGTTGGCAGAGTTTATGCCGCCTACGGTGGAGTGTATGTAACAATGGCAATTCTATGGTTATGGGCTGTTGATGGTATTCGACCAACGACATGGGACATATTAGGTACAGCAGTGGCACTTCTAGGTATGGCTATTATTATGTTTGCACCGCGCAATACATAGGATACGGTTGTTTTAACCATCACGTACTAAAAACTCCAATAGAGTGGGAACATTCTCTCTAGCACTGCGTCCAGCACCAATCAGAGTGGCAGAACCTGGGCTTGCCCAGTCACCATAACCAAACAACCATAACCGAGGCTCCTTGACCGCTTGCCCATCTTTAACTTGCACTTTTCCATCAGCTTCAAGGACATTTAAAGGTGCTAGATGGTCAAGATTTGGTTCAAACCCAGTACACCAAATAACGGCATCTATCGTTTCTTCACTACCATCAGCCCAAATGACGCCTTGTTGAGTAAATTGGCTGAACATAGGTACTGAATGTAAGATACCTTTGTCACGTGCCGCTTTGACGGGAGGCACCATGACGATATCACCGATACCGCCCTCAGGATCACCATTATTGCTGCCAGTAATACGTGCTGTCGCTCTTTCAAACAGGACACGTCCATCGACATCATCGGCTAAAAATAATGGGGGCTCACGTGTTACCCAGCTGGCGTTAGCCACTTCAGCCAGCTCCGCATAGATTTGTGCACCTGAATTACCACCACCTACTACCAATACGCGCTTATTTCTGTAGGCGTCTGGGCCTTCATAATGAGCGGAGTGGCATTGCTCCCCATGTAAATACCCCATTCTTAACACAACATCATCGTAGAATTATTAAGCCACCTGCCTGTACTCAGCAGGTGTCATATCATTAAGTGAATCATGGGGTCTTTCGTTGTTATAAACCTTGATCCAGTCTTCAGTCAGCATATTGACCTCGTTTAAATTGTTGAAAAGGTAGGCGGCTGTTCTAGCAGTCACTTCAGCCGTAAAAAACTCTAACAGCCTTCGCTGTATTTTTTTACTTAGTTTACAATGGGTTATCTTCATAAAAGTAGTCTAGCATAGTGCTTATCTACTACAGCCCCATAAGATATTATCTTGAGTTAACTTTTCTTCAAGCTCAGAGTAACCTAAGTCATCAAAGGTGATGTAGTTTGTGTCATGACTGATGTTAGAGTATTCGAACTTCCTCACACATTCAATAAAGTATTCAATAAACCAGTATGGCCAGTGTTCTGGTTTGAATGGTGAGATCTCTCCTAACTGCGCATGATCAGACAGTCTATGCCAATTGCTGGCGCTTAAGTTAAGACTGTGCATACGCCAATCTTCAAAGCGGCATTGACTGACCTGCTCAACAGCAACGACGTCTACTTTTTTATGGTTCCTATCTTTAAATATTCTTTGCATAAGAGAAAATACAACGTCTTTTGCGCCTTCTAAGCATTGAAGGAAGCTTTTTTCATCATTGCATAGAAAACCTGCAATTTTATTATTTTTATTGTAGACATGCGAGTGTCTTTGGATATGCTCAAATACAGATCTATCGGTGGTATTAACTCTACTAACATAGATGAGTCTTACAAGGGAGGTTGATGCAACGTCCTTCATAGATTCTTCCAGTTTGCTATGGCTGGCTATATTCATTCTTGTCCTTGTTTAGTGATCTATCCCAATATCTTATTGAGCCCGCTCTTCATTATTTTAGATGATTTTTGAATCCTAAGTTTGTTGAGCTGTGCGAGAGTTTTGCTTCTACGTCCATATTTTCAAGATTAAGGGGTAAAAGCTTTAGCTAAGTTGTGTGAGTGTTTCAGGCCTTGTACCAAATAGTTTTAATCTCAATAATTCACCAAGCATAAAGCCGCCCAAGCGAGCCTTTTAATCAGGCAGCTTTGGCGGCTTTTTAGGTTTTGGCAAAGGTGTTTTGGCATCGACAGTAGACTTGCCGTCAGCATCCGCATGATTTGACTTGTGACCAACAGTATCCTCATTATCGATGGTATTGAGCGTCTTGGTGACTTTGTCATATTGGATATCGTCGGTATAAGGCGTGCTATTTAGCTCTTCATCTGCCAGACCATCATCAAGATTGACAACCTTCTTAGGAGAGTTGTGAGGTTGGGTGTGATCGCCTTGTGGTTGACTGTCATAGTATATGTCTGTACTCGCTTCCGCGTTTTGCGCTACTGCTTGCTTAGACTCGGGTAATATTCTGACATCAGACAATCGGCGTACCACATAATTGCTTGGTATGGCTTTTCCATTTTTTTGTGCTGAAGTGTCATCAAATATCATGTGACCTTGACTATCGATTCGTGCATATTTCATTGGCTTGTCGCGTGGCCAGAAAAAGTCAGAAGGATGGCTAATGATATGTCCAAAAACTAGCTTTGTGAGACGACTCCATTCAAAGAAACGCACTTCTTTTGAACGTAAAGCAACAAATAACGCCAGCGAAAAACTGACTATCAAGTTGACCATACCAATAAGCGCCACACCCAATATAGAAATCAGAATGAGGCTCCAGCTGATGTCATCAGCAGATATATTGAACAATCCGTGTGCCAAGTTCGCTGATGCAAAAGCAATGTGGCGAATATCAATTGGTAAGCCGAATATGTAGCCGATGGTTGCTGTACTACCTAAGAAAACCCCGAATAAAAAGTTACCCATGATAGCGCCCAAGTTCGCTTCTATAAAGCCGCCTAAGCGCTTAAGCCATGATACAGGCAGTATATATTGTAGTAGTTTATGGCGTTGAATACGCGCACCTACTTTGTTATAGACCGCTAAATTGTCGTAATAACCGGCGATCAAACCCGCTAAGAACAAATATACGCCAGCGATAGCCGCATGAGGAAGCGCTAATGAGTGAAATGGATCCAAGTCATGGAGTAGATGACCTGCTTTTTCGGTACCAATCATCGGTGCGCCTGTGTACTGTAACCAAGCAAAAGAGATGATAAGTGCAACGGGTATCGCTAACATAACGTTGCCCATGATAGCGATGAACTGAGTACGTAAAATATCAACGACCAACTCTGATAGCTTATTTAGCTGATGAGACTTCTTGCCAGAGCCTTCAGATATAGTAGAAGCAATAGCAGCAGCGGTCATGGCTGGTTGCTTGGTAGCGACCGTTCCGCGAATCACGTGAATGAACACAAAGCCCAAGCCATAAATCATACTGTTAATAAATGCTCGACCCATCGGTGCGAGCGCCAATTGGTAAGCCAGTATTTTTATGGTGGCCATAAAGGCAATGACAAAACCGCCAATAGAGGCCTTTTTGAGCATCTTTTGATAGCCAGTCTTATCGGTGCTGATATAGTGTTCACCCACGCGACTGGCATTTTCAGTGACTTTACGTGACAGCAGTTTTGTGTTGTTATCAATCAAATGGCCAATGCTATAGCGGCGATTGGTAGTGGTGATCAGGGTCTGGATCAACTCAATGACGGCGCGATCTCTTCTTTGATTGTCGTCTGTGACAAGTTCTGTCAAGATACGCATGCGCTGCAAGCTTTGATCTAAGCGCAGCATCATATTGGTCAAACGAATAGAAATACCTGTTTTGTAGATCCGTTTGCGGATAGTCGCAACGATATCTTCGCATTGCTCAATCATAACCAGCAATGGCGCTGGATCAACGGCTTGCTCTGGGGTAATGTCGGTTAAGGTATCAAGCTCGTGCGCTTGTCTATATTGATTAACAAAGAGCACCGCTTCTTGGTTTTGAGCAACAAAAGAAGCAGAGTAGTTGAGCATCTGCGGATAAGAATCCATCAAATCAGGATGTAAGCCAAGACCGCTGATGCGATAAGACAAAATAATAATCGCATTCAAAATACTGTTTTTTGCCGTGGCAACCAAGTCTAGGTGTTTTTCTTCCACCCTCAGAAGCTGCACGAGTTCGTCCCATTTTTTTGTCTCAATATTGGCAAGCCAGCGCTCATCAGTACGCTTATCAAACAAGTAACCAACCAGTTCAACGACGGAGTCATCTTGAGGGAGTATCGGCAAAAACCGATGTCCGACCAATCGTCTTAAGCTATTAAAGAATCCTTGATCCGACATAATACCTGTATCGGTATATAGCGAGATTTGACGATATTGGATAATCAATTTCAGGACAAAGCTAGAGAGTCCATCGCCGTATTCTGGATGTTGATGGAGAATATCAATAAGGGTTTGAATGTTTTGGTTGGCTAAAGCAGGTTCTTTGTCGCTGACTCGTAGTTCATCGATCAAGCGTTTGAGCACCGCAGGATCGGGCACATCACTTAGGGCTGTAATCTGTTGTAATATGCGTTTTAATTCTGACACGTCGCACCCTTTATTGTGGTTGTTTCAATCGTTTTTATTATTTAACACTGTGCATGATATTGTTAGGAATCATGGCTTTTTATGGCACTTAAGTGACACCTTATCTTGCGCTATTTTAATCGTAACCACGCATCGATAGTGAATTATTTTGTTAGCAGTTATTTTGCCAAAAAAAAGGACAGTCATTGAACTGTCCTTTTTTCATGGTTTTATCGGGTCTTCATAATGAGCATTTAGCTGGCTGGTACATCAAAGTAGTCAAGATCAAAGTTCATCATCGGGTCACTACCAGCTTTGACCATCTGTGCATGCGCATTGATACGTGGCAAGATACGGCCAACGAAATAATCAGCAAGCTTGGCTTTGTTGGTGTAGAACTCACCCTCTTTGCCATTGGCGGCCTCGACCATCAACGCAAACATGTATGAGTAAGCAAGGTAGCCAAACGCATGCATGTAGTCAACCGCGCAGCCATTGATTTCGTTTTTGCGTTCGCCAATATTGTTCAGCACCGTTGTGGTGAGCTCTTCAATCGTATCCGCTGCATCTAAAGTAGCTTGTTTGATACCATGATCCGCTTGCATATTGTTAACAAAATCACGAATCTCACCCAAGAAATGGGTGACATATTTGCCGTTATTTTTTGCCACTTTACGGCCTAACAGATCAAGTGCCTGAATACCGTTGGTGCCTTCATAAATCTGCGCAATACGAGTATCACGAACGATTTGCTCCATACCCCATTCGCGGATATAACCATGACCGCCAAATACTTGCTGGCAATCAACCGTGGCTTCTAGTGCTTTGTCGGTTAAGAAGGCTTTGGCAACTGGCGTCAGTAGGGCAACGCGCGCCGCCGCGGCTTGAGCGGCCTCTGGGTCAGTACTAAACTTTTCTTCGTCAAGGTTTTTGGCGACATACATGGCAAAGCAGCGTGACGCTTCGGTGTTGGCTTTGGCATTTAGCAGCATGCGGCGCACATCAGCATGGTGGATGATGGCATCGGCAGGTTTTTCTGGGCTTTGGATTTGAGTGTCACTGCGACCCTGACCACGGTCATTGGCGTATAATGCTGCGTTTTGATAAGCCAGCTCAGAGCCACCAAGACCTTGCAGACCCATGGTCACACGCTCATAGTTCATCATAATAAACATAGAAGATAATCCGGTGTTTTCTGCGCCAACCATCCAGCCTTTGGCGTTATCAAAGTTCATCACGCAAGTGGCAGACGCTTTGATACCCATTTTGTGCTCGATAGAGCCAACCGCCAAGGTGTTGCGCTCGCCCAAGCTACCATCTTCATTGACCAAGAATTTTGGCACGACAAACAATGAAATGCCTTTTGAGCCTTCTGGCGCATTGGGGGTTTTTGCCAATACCAAATGAATGATATTGTCAGTGAGGTCATGCTCACCACCAGTGATAAAGATTTTGGTACCAGAGATATTATAGCTACCATCATCGTTTGGCACGGCTTTGGTTTTGATGATACCGAGGTCAGTACCCGCATGCGGCTCTGTCAAGCACATGGTACCAGACCATTCACCGTTATACATTTTTTCTAAGTAAGTCTGTTTTTGTTCTTCAGAGGCAGCGGCATTCAGACACAGCGTTGCACCGACGGTTAGGTTAGGGTATAGGGCAAACGATTGGTTGGCCGTAAAAACCATCTCTTCGGTGAGCATGGTAACCATTTTCGGGAAGCCTTGACCGCCGTATTCAGCGTTACCGCTTAAGCCAACCCAGCCTGATTCAGCATACTGTTTGTACGCGTCTTTAAAACCTGTTGGCGTAGTAACAACGCCGTCACCCTCAAAGGTTGCACCTTCTTCGTCACCGCTACGGTTGATAGGCAACAAAACGTTTTTTGACAGTTTTGCCATTTCTTCTAAAATCATATCGACGGTTTCGGTATCGACATGAGCTAGGTTTTCGTTATTTTGCCAAAATTGTGGCGCTTTAAATACATCATTTAATATAAAACGCATGTCATTAAGAGGGGCGTTATAAACAGCCATAAACATTCCTTTGGTTTAAATAGATAAAATTGGAGTTGTTAAGATTATCAACTGTTCTCTTGATGTAACCTTAGCGATTCATGTTCAAAGTTTAACAAATAAGCTTGTAGGCGGGTGTATTTCTTCGTGAATTGTGCGTGCACCAAAAGTTAGCAGCCACTATTGCAGTCATTGAGTAGGTTTTGGACAGAGCAACTACTTATAAAAAGCACGCGACTGGTTGCTATCAACGATCATAATCAGCATAGTAAGACCCATACCAAAAAAATCGGCAACACAGCTTGGTATGTTGCCGATAAAAATACGATATGAGAGGGATTTGGGGCTAATTAAAAAGCAAACTGGTCTACATCCATGCTCATGTATGGCTCAACGCCTGTGCTGATACGCTGTACATAGGTCGTGGTGCGTGGTAGTAGTTTAGTGAAATAGAACTGAGCCGTTTTAACCTTGGCATCATAGAATGCTTTTTCACCAGTGCCGTCGGCAATAGCGGTTTGAGCAACCAATGCCATACGCGCCCATAAATAAGCCAAAGTTACATAACCACTAAAGTACATGTAATCAACCGCGGCAGCGCCAACAGCGTCTGGGTTTTCGGTGGCTTGCATGCCAATACGTGATGTTAGATCACCCCATTCTTTGACATGTTTGGCAAGCGGGCGGATGAACTGACCCATCTCGTCATTGTCTTTGTGCTCTTGGCAGAACGTCTGGATAATTTTGACAAAGTTTGCAAGTAGTTTGCCTTGCGAGCCCAGCACTTTACGTCCAAGAAGATCAAGAGCTTGGATCTCAGTGGTGCCTTCGTATAGGCAAGCAATACGGGTATCACGGACGTTTTGCTCCATGCCCCATTCACTGATAAAGCCATGACCACCATACACTTGGACGCCGTGATTGGCAGCTTCGAGCCCCGTTTCAGTCAAGAAAGCTTTAGCAATCGGTGTCAATAGTGACAGCATTTGGTCAGCAAACTTCAGGTCATCGCCTTCGCCTTTGGCAACGGTATCGGCAAAGTGTGAGAGGTAATAAACCAATGCGCGACCACCTTCGGCAAAGGCTTTTTCGGTCAACAGCATGTTGCGAACGGCTGGATGAACGATGATTGGGTCAGCGACTTTTTCTGGCGCTTTGGCACCTGATAGTGAGCGCATCGCTAGGCGGTCTTTTGCGTAAGTCAATGAGCCTTGGAACGCGTACTCTGCTGCAGTCAAACCTTGAACTGCTGTACCGATACGAGCGACGTTCATAAAGGTAAACATGCACTGTAAACCGCGGTTTTCTGGGCCAATCAAGTAGCCTTTTGCACCATCAAAGTTCATCACGCAAGTCGCTGAGGCTTTGATACCCATTTTGTGCTCAATAGAGCCACAGACGACGTTGTTGTTTTCGCCAAGGCTGTTGTCTTCATTGACCAACACTTTAGGTACGATAAACAGTGAGATGCCTTTGGTGCCAGCAGGCGCGCCTGGTAGACGGGCTAGAACGATATGAATGATGTTGTCGGTGAGGTCGTGCTCGCCTGCTGAGATGAAGATTTTTTGACCGGTGATGCTATAAGTACCGTCATCATTTGGCTCAGCTTTGGTACGGATAATACCCAAGTCAGAGCCTGCGTGGGCTTCTGTCAAGCACATGGTGCCTGACCATTCGCCGGTGACCATTTTTTCTAGGTAAGTTTGTTTTTGCTCATCAGTGCCATGGTGCTCGATGGTTTGAATTGCGCCATGCGATAGGCCAGGATACATAGAAAATGACCAGTTAGCCGTACCGACCATCTCATTGATGACCGTTGATAGTGAGAACGGCATGTTTTGACCACCAAACTCTTCTTCAGCAGATAAAGCAGGGAAGCCAAGCTCACAGTACTGCTTATAAGCTTCTTTAAAGCCTTTTGGCGTGGTGACCTTACCATTGTCAAACTTACAGCCTTCTGCATCGCCGCTTTGGTTCAGTGGTGACAACTCGTTTTCAGCAAAGCTTGCAGCCATTTCAAATAGGCTGTCCATTAGCTCGCGGTCAGCTTCTTGGAACGCTGGTAATGTTTTGTAGTGGCTTTCACTATCGAGTAGTTCATGCATCACGAACTGAATATCACGTAAGGGCGCTTTGTATTGCATAACTTCCTGTCCTTTTTAGAATGTAACCGATCATAGCCAACAATGAGCATATGGCCGCACTATCCTCTAGTGCGTTATTCTTACCTAGCCAGTCTGGAAATCTAAATAAATGATAAACAGTGAAGCAGGTCAACCATGCTATCGATTACATAAAATAGTGTTGAAAAGAGTGGTGATTGTCAGAGTCAAAGAAAGATTAAATGTGCTCTAACAAATTCACTATAAAAGATAGGCTTTCATTAGCGATTATACAAGTTTGGTGAAAGCACTGATAAGTCATGAACCTGTCTTGCATCGATTGTGCAATCAACGTTAGGCCTCAATCTGAATCATTAATAACCCTATGAAACATTGACCGATATACAATAGGACAGATCAAAGATTCAGAGTTATATCAGCCAATTTTCATCATAAAAATAACGTTCACATAAAGAAAAACCGCTTTAGAGTCAAAGTCGCCAATAAACGGTTTTATGATACCCAGAAAACAAGAGCTATTCGGTGGCATACTGTTTGACCAGCATCTCAGTGGCCACATCAGCGGGCACAGGTTTGCCAAACCAATAGCCTTGTCCATTTTTGCAGCCCATATCGAGCAACACATCGCGCTGCTGTTCGGTTTCTATACCTTCTGCCACCACATGCATGTTTAGAGCATCTGCCAAGTCTAGAATGGCTTTTACAATGGCATGCTGAGTACGGTCGGTATCAATTTTTGAGATAAAACTTTTATCAATTTTGATAAAGTCAAAGGGGTAGTCTTGCAGATAACTCAAGGATGCATAGCCCGTACCAAAATCATCTAAGGCAAGACGGACGCCCAATTCTTTGAGAGAGTTGAGTTGTTTTCTGACATCATCATGGCGCTGAATCAAAGAGGATTCAGTCACTTCGATATGCAACTGACACGCCGCAATATTGTGCTCTACCAATAGGCCGCTCACCATGTCAAAAAATTCAGGATGACTAAATTCGGCCGCATCGGCATTGATGCAGATATGCTGACAAAACCCTTGCTGTTGCCATTCAGATAACTGCTTGGCAATCTTGTTAGCCATCTGTGAAAACAGCTCAAACGAGAGCTTATGGGTCAAAATAGCATCGATAAAATGTTTTGGTTTTAGTAGACCGCGAGTGGGATGTTGCCAGCGAACTAGGGCTTCAAACCCTGTGATAATCCCCGTATCCAATAAGAATTTTGGTTGATAATACGGTATGAACTGTCCTTCAGCCGATGCTGCTCTCAGATCGGCTTCTAACTGTAGGCTACCTGAAGTGGCTTCCTCAATCGTTTTGTCATACCAACGGATATCATCGCCGCCGTGTTGTTTGACATACTGTAAGGCTTTTTCTGCTTTGCTCAACAGTCCTGTTACCTGAGCATCATTTTTGGGAAAGTAACTGACGCCTACAGAAATATGGCAGTAGATATTTGAATTTGTGGCCGCGTTTCCATTCATTGTGAAGGGTATCTCGCACATCTGCATGAGCGTATCTAATTGATGACGTACCATATTGCCATCTTGACACTCAAACAATAACGCAAAGTCATCCCCGCCAAAGTGGGAAAAGCAGCGTAAATGCTCTAAATGGAGCTCTTTGATACGTTTCACAAACTTCTGTATTAAAGTGTTTATTCCCTCAGATCCCAGCAAGCTTGCCAGATTGCGATAGCGGTCTATATTGAGACGTACAATCACAACTTCTTGATAGGTGTCTAATAAAACGTCACTGGCCTGACTCAAAAACACTTTGCGATTGGGCAATCCAGTGAGTTGATCGTAGTTGAGTAAATGAGCAACCTGCTTTTTGTCTTTAACGACGGCAGACATGTCACGTAGCATACCTACATGAAACACCGTTTGGTCGATACAAATTTTACGATAGGTGATTTGGCAATCGATCGTCTCACCATAGCGATTGGCCATGGAAAAATCCAACTTGTAGAAACCTGACTCTCTTAAATTATCCTTAATCTCTTTTAGGATAAGCTGCTCTTCTTCTGACAAAAATTCAGCCGCGTAAATACCGAGTGGACGACCGACCAAAAAGGATTCTTTATAGCCAATCATAAGCTCATAGCTGGCATTGACAGATAGATAGCGTAAATTACTGTCTAGCACAAAAATAGCATCTTCGATCTGCTCACACAGTTGGGCCATGAGTCGCTGTTTAATCGATACTGGAATGGGGTCAAAGTTGCTCATAATAATGTTTCACAAAAAATAAAGGCTTATAAAAAATAAGTACTGTGATTCAATTTACTAAATTAAAACTAAGATCACTTTTGATTCTACAGAGTATAAAACAAAAGTTCTATTTTAAAGTGTCTATAAATGATAGTAAATCTCATTAATAATACTGATTTTAACCATACAAAGCGAGTAAAGTAGTCAATGCAACCACGGGTGCTGTCTCTGTACGTAATACCCTACTGCCAATTTGCCAAGGCATAAAACCTACAGATTCGGCTTTTTGACATTCATCGTCACTGAGACCTCCTTCAGGACCAATCAATAGTTCAATATAGGGAGACTCTTGCTTGAGAACTGAGGCCAGTTTCTCGGGTTTTGCAGGTTGTCCTGCTGCTGGCACACTCATCTGCATACGTAGATTTGCAGCGCTACGTAGCACTTGATAATAAGTGTCTTGGCTGAGTATAGAGACGATAGGACTGACCAATGTTGCTGTATTCAACGCATCAGACGCAGGTTGATTCAGCCATTCATTGATAGATAGTGGGGCAAGTATCAGAGGTGGGCGATTCAGGCCGCATTGCTCGCAGGCTGCTATAGCGACTTGTTGCCAGTGAGCCAGTTTTTTCTCGATTTGTGCAGGTTTCAGATTGACCTCGCCATGATGACTACTAAGCAGTTGAATAGCCGTGACGCCAAGCTCGGTTGCTTTTTGTACCGCATAATCCATACGCTCGCCGCGACTCATTACTAAGCCGATTTTACTAATAATAGGCGCCGTACGATCATCCTTTAGATGAGTGAGGAGGGTAGCCGTCGCGTTTTTTTTACTGATTGCTTTTAGCTCTACTTTATATTCACCACCAAATCCATCGAACAAGATACCTTGATCACCGATATTTGCACGCAGCACTCGGCACCAATGATGGACGATGCTGTCTGGCAACTCAACGTGGCTCCCTAGAGGTAGGTCACCCAACTTAGGTAAAGGCATAGCATCAATATTGTCGTTATTAATGGCATAAAAAAAACGTCGCACTTGGTCTTATTCCTATTATTTGATTGTGAGTGGTTATTATTGACCCAATAGAATATCACTTGATGCCACGAAAGGCATTCCTTTTATGATACTTACTGCCAGATAACAGCGCTCAACGGATAAACGACATTATCATATAGTCAGAAAAATTTAAGAAATACATTAAGATGAAATGTGTTTTTTGATACATGAATGTCCAGTAGATAAAATTTTCCAATAAAAAAACTGGCACTCCGAAGAGCGCCAGTTAGTTATAAATTCATTATATACTTGTTTAATTATCAAGATTATCAAGTATTAAACAGTAAGTCCTAATGCTTCAACCAAGCGTTTATTTGGCTCAACTTTGTTCATGCTATAAAAATGCATGGCTGGCACGCCTTCGCTCATTAAGCGCTCACATAAGCGATACACCACATCAAAACCAAACTCGCGAATAGATTTGCTGTCATCGCCAAAATCCGCCAATTGCTTGCGCACATAACGCGGAATATCAGCGCCGCAGCTATCAGCAAAGCGTATCAGGTTACTAGAGTTGGTGATCGGCATGATGCCAGCTACCAATGGCTGGGCAATGGTATCGATACCGCGTTTTTCTAACGTGTCACGCAAATACAGATAGCTGTCTGCATTGTAGAAAAACTGCGTAATTGATGCATTGGCACCAGCGCGGTACTTATTCACCAAGTTGTCAACATCAAACTCAAAGCTACGCGCTTGTGGATGCATCTCAGGATAGGCCGCCACTTCGATATGGAAGTGATCGCCTGAGTACTCACGAATGAACTTGACCAAATCTACTGCAAATGGCAGCTCACCCATACCCACCTGACCGGATGGCAAATCGCCACGTAGTGCGACAAGACGTCTGATGCCTAGGCTTTTATAAAACTCAAGTAACTCAGCGATTTGCGCTTTGTCATCGCCGATACAAGACATATGCGGCGCAATTTCAGTCTCACTGCGCGCACTTAGTGCTTGTACGATGTCTAAGGTACGGCTACGAGTTGACCCGCCCGCACCGTAGGTCACCGAAAAATACGCCGGTGACAACTTATTTAGCTCATCATAAGTGCTAAGAAGCTTTTCGTGACCTTGCTCAGTTTTTGCAGGAAAGAACTCAAAGGAGAAAGCAGGCTTACTCACAGTCAGGCTCCTTTTAGTATTTATAAGTGTCAGGTTTGAATGGACCTTCGACAGGCACACCCAAATATTCAGCTTGCTTTTGGGTCAGCTTAGTCAATGTACCGTTAAAGCCTGCAACCATAGCAGCGGCCACTTCTTCGTCCAACTTCTTAGGCAATACTTTTACGTATAAGTTATCAAAGCGCTCATCAGTCGGCAGATCAGCGAACTTTTCTTCGAACAGATACATTTGAGCCAATACTTGGTTGGCAAATGAGCCGTCCATGACGCGTGATGGGTGACCAGTAGCATTACCTAAGTTCACTAGACGACCTTCAGCAAGCAAGATCAAATAATCGTTTTCATCGTCTGAGCGGAATACTTGATGCACCTGTGGCTTGATCTCAACCCAGCGCCAGTTATCACGCATAAACTGAGTATCAATCTCGGTATCAAAGTGACCAATGTTACATACAACCGCACCAGGCTTAAGAGCAGCTAGCATATGACGGTCACAAACGTGATAGTTACCAGTCGTGGTGACAATCAAGTCTGTGTCTTCAAGCAAGCGTTTATTGATATTGTCCGCGCCGCCAGTGTTGTCACCGTCAATGTATGGTGATAATACTTCGAAGCCATCCATACATGCCTGCATGGCACAGATAGGATCCACTTCTGACACACGTACGATCATGCCTTCTTGGCGTAAGCTTTGCGTAGAACCTTTACCTACATCGCCGTAACCGATAACCAAAGCGCGGCGACCAGCAAGGAACATATCGGTAGCACGTTTGATAGCATCGTTTAAGCTATGACGGCAACCGTATTTGTTGTCATTTTTAGACTTGGTAACTGCATCGTTGACGTTGATGGCAGGCACCTTTAATGTACCTTTATTCAACATCTCAACCAAACGGTGTACACCAGTGGTGGTCTCTTCTGAGATACCATGGATAATATCGAGCATTTGCGGATAGTCATTGTGAACAAGAGCTGTCAAATCACCGCCATCATCTAAGATTAAGTTGGCATCCCACAGCTGACCTGAGGCTTCGCCGCCAACGTGTACTTGCTGGCGTAGGCACCATTCGTACTCTTCTTCTGTTTCGCCTTTCCACGCATAAACAGGGATGCCAGCAGCAGCAATCGCAGCAGCAGCATGGTCTTGGGTCGAAAAGATATTACATGAGGTCCAGCGGACTTCCGCACCTAGTGCGACTAGTGTCTCGATGAGGACAGCAGTCTGAATAGTCATGTGGATACAGCCAGCGATTTTCGCGCCTTTTAGCGGCTGGTCTGCTTCGTAGCGACGACGCAAGCCCATTAGGGCAGGCATTTCAGCTTCGGCAAGGGTAATTTCACGGCGGCCATAATCAGCAAGGCTGATGTCAGCGACTTTATAGTCAGTAAAAGAGGGATCGATCGTATGGGCAGAGGGTGTAGTAGACACTGCGTCCATAATATGCTCCTATCAGTGGTTAACGAATGATAAAAAGAATAAAAACGCAGGTGCCGTTGTTTGCGCTGTTGATGACCAAGAATAGGTAGCCAACAGTTAACCGAGCCTAACATAACCTGTGACTGCATAACGATAGAATGTTAATGCGGTAAATCACTGTTATGGCGCAACACCTCTCGGAGGTCGTTATTGTAATAGATGAGTGGTTAATTGTCACCTTTTGCTTGATATAAATAGTAAGCGTTTGGAGTATTTACTCATACAAAAAAAGGCCATCGATTGATGACCTTAATTTATTTTGATAATGATAGGATTTTTATACTGCTAGACAGGCTTAGAACCAGTTATAGGTTAAAGAGGTGAAAAAGTTAGTACCGTCAGTATTATAGCCAATATCTGTTATATAATCTTCGTTAGTGATGTTGTTTAAGCGTGCCGTCATAGACAAGTTATCAGTAAGCTTATAGTTACCACTGATGTTCAGCAATCCATAATTGTCTACAAATTGAGCGTCAGTATTGGTAATTCTGCTGTAATAGTCTCCCACATACTGATATTCAGCGCGTATATCTAAACTTGGTAAACGGTAGCCTATGTAGACTAATCCTTTATGTTCAGGACGATAAGGAAGGTGGTTACCACTGTAATCTATGGCATTCTGACTAAAATCTACTCTGCCAGTATAGTCACTCTTATCTTTAGCATCTTGATAGTCATAGCTACCACCAAATAAATAGCTATCAATAACCCAATCAGATGTTAATGATACACCTCTAATTTCAGCTTTATCTACATTGACAGCTGTGCCTTCTGGAAACGAAATTAGATCATCAACATCATTATAATAGCCAGTCAGCCGTGTAGCTTGTAATGGTGTGCTGTATTCAACAAAGGCTTCATAGTTGTCGCTGGTTTCCGGCTGTAGATCAGGGTTGCCACCATATCCAGGGTATATATCATTGAACGTAGGTGCGCGGAACCCTTTTGCGTAGCTGGTACCAATACGCCATTCAGGGTTAATATGGTAGGCGCCGCCGAAATTATAAGTGGTTTCATCACCATATTGTGAGTTGTCATCAAAACGTATATTAGCTTGGGCATCGAACTGGTTAGTTGCCAAAACATAGCCTAAAAAGGTACTGGTCACATCGCGATCATCAATGTCATATTCACTACTATCTAGGCTTTGATTTAGGTACTCAACGCCGTAAACGCCTTGGCCGACCGCAAGTTGATGTTGACCTACTAAGCTGATTTGATCTTGTTTGCTGTCAAACACTCCACCGTATTCGCTAGAAGAGTCACTTTTATCAATTGAGTGACCATACTGTAATTTAAGTGAAGAGCCTGGTAGATAACGCCAATCTACGTATGCTTGAGCGCTACCGTTTTCTTGATCAGCATGAGCATTCTCATAATCACCATCATCAAAATCGGTAGTGGATTTACTGTACAAAGCACTGGCGCCTGCCAACCATTGATCATTAATACGTTGATTTAAAGCAATACTTACGTTGTCGCTTTCAAATCCATCTTCATCTTTATTATAACCAACTGCATTAGGCAGCTTGGCGCTAATGCCGTCATCTTCATTGTGACTAGCTGACAAACTCAATGTCGTGCCAGTCTCGTTAGCGAACTGTGCGCTAGCACCGTATAAGTATTGATCATTTGAGCCGACACCAGCGGTAACTGACATACTGCTTCGATTTATATTGCCGCCTTTAGTGAATACTTGAATGACACCGCCCATCGCATCCGCACCGTAGATGCTAGAACCTGATGCTCCATAGAGAACTTCAATTCGATCAATTTGATCAGCAGGTAGCAAGTTTAACGCGGCGCCGCCCGCACTTAACGAGCTATACCGTATACCATCAATAAGTACTAATATTTGTTTATTATCATAACCGCGCATATAAAAATTTGAGGTAGTCCCTGAGCCGCCATTGGTGTAATGACTGAACCCTGGCTGACGTTTTAAAACGTCAAGTGCCGTCTGACCTTGATAACGCTGTAGCTCTTCCTTATCAATCACGCGAGTTTGTGCAATCACATTACTGGTTTTGGTAGGCGTACGCGTGGCTGTTACGACAATTTTGTCAAGCTCAACTTGGGGCATCTCGCTATCGTTAGTATTGATTATCTCAGGGGTCGCCGCCATTGCTGTGTTGACTGCAAATAAACCAAGCGTGCTTAAGATACTTAGGCGAAGATAGGTACGTGAAGATGAACGTGATAAAGACATGGTCAATTCCAAAATAATCAAATTAAAAAATACAGACATAAAAAATAACTATTAAGACGTAAAAGGTGTCAAAAGTTACAAAAAACAGTATATAAGCAAAACTGCGCTCATTATCTACAAAAGTTCCGCCTTTATAAACCACTTTAACCTAATGTTTCTTCACGGTAGGATGAATATAATTCATGATGAGATGCTGATTATTAATTAGAGAGCTACTTTTTTATTAACGCCTATTATTTTAGTAAGCGGAATGGATTGCACAGAGCGCTAAAAACAACTGACTCACACAGTTAGCGACAAAAACCTATAATCAAAAGCACTGCTGTTATAAATAATTGTTATCATAGTGCCGATATTATGTGTTCTTCATTGTGCCACTCATAAAGTTAAGAGGTTTGTTTTGTCTACTCAGCATAATCTGACTCCCAGTACCGCGTCCTCTCTCCTAAATTCCATCATCAAAATATCCTCTATAGTCATAGCGCTGGTGCTGGCTGCCGTGTTGAGTATGGTGGTGCCGCATACTGCTTTTGCTGTGGATGCGGGCGCGCTTGGCGTGAATGGTGATAGTAGTGAGGAGACGGTAGCTACACCTTTACCTGATTCATTTGGGCGAGATACACCGCGTCATACTGTACAGGGTTTTATCAGTGCGCTGAGCGAAAACGACTACTTGCTGGCAAGTAACTATCTAAATTTATCCAAGTCCGATAACCCAACGACTGTCGTACGTCAGTTTAAACAAGCGCTTGATGCGGGTGGGCGATTCCAACCTGATTTGCAAATCAGTAATACCCCTGAGGGCAATCTCACCGATCAACTACCACCAAGTCAAGAAAATGTCGGTGTGATTAACATCGGTGAAAAAAGTGTGTCGTTGTTACTAGAAAGAGTGGTCTCCAAGGAGAACGAGCAGTATTGGCAGTTCTCGAGTGAGACGCTGAGTTCTATACCGGAAGTGATAGAAAACTCAGAGCCGACCTTGGTATCGCGCTACACGGTGGATTCATTAGATGGCAAAAAGCTCTTTGGTTATCAGCTGGCTGATTTGGTTGCTGCGCTATCCATGATTGTGAGTAGCTTTGTCCTCACTTATATCGCAGTATGGCTGTTATACCATCTATTGAGGATTGTTTATCCTCGTGTGCGCGGCGTGCCTTTGCCATTACCTGACAAAGTGATACTGCCGCTTTCTGTGGTCATTATGGCGCTGATCTTATCTGAAGTGATGGTCTATGCAGGTGTGTCCGTCACGCTGCGCGAACCAGTCAATCGCTTTACTGATATTGCTTCTTGGCTTGCGCTAACTTGGCTGCTATTACGAGTTATTGATGCCATATTTACTCGAGCGGTCAACCTAAGCTATAAGAAAAACTATACTGAGCGTGTCTCAATCTTGGGACTGCTCCGAAAAGTCGTCAAAGCGCTACTCTTAATATTTGCGGTCATTGTCATTTTTGGTAATTTGGGTTTTGACTTAACCACAGGTATTGCTGCACTGGGTGTGGGTGGTTTGGCATTGGCACTTGGTGCACAAAAGACCATTGAAAACCTTGTTGGTAGTGTCGTAGTCGTCGCGGATTCACCAGTACGTATCGGTGATTATTGCAAATTTGGCACTTATGAAGGTACTGTTATTGACATCGGTATTCGCTCATCACGTGTGCGCACATTGACACGGACCGTTGTCACGGTGCCAAACGGTGATTTTTCATCGATGCAGATTGAAAACTTTACCTCGCGTGATATGTTCCGCTTCTTTCATCAGTTGTATCTGAAGCGTACTGCGGATATCGATGTGGTCTTCAAGATGGTCAAAGACTTAGATGAGTTTTTAAAAGAGCATGAGATGACCAACCAAGAGTGGAATCAAGTTAATATTTTAGAGCTACGCCAAGACTGCTACGTCATTCAGCTACAGGCATATATCAATGCCAATGATGTGATGGAGTTTTATGATAAGCAAAACGTGGTGTTCGTTGATGTATTAAACCAAGTCGCAAAATATGATGTCGAACATGCATTGCCAACCCAGCAGCTGATTGTCAATCAAGCGGAGCTTGAACATCATATGGAAAACAATATTGTTAAAACAGAGGATGACGCCTCAGAAGACCATAGCGATACGAATAGCAATGAAACAAATGTCAGTTTAGAAGACAATGATGATAATAATTCTGATGATGTGACTATCAACAAAGACACCGACAATGCTAACGATGATATGGCAAATAACCAAAAGTCATCTATGGCAACTGTCAGTAGAAAGGGTGCGCTCAAAGCGCTCAAACACAAAAGTCGTATGCTAAGAAAAAGCAAATTTAAGCATACTAAAAACAAATTTAGCTTGTCTATATGGAATCAGCCTTAGAAGTGATTTTTCCATATAGGCAATTATTCTACACGGTCAGCTATAAAGGTACTGCGGTTTTATTGCGTAATAAGCCGTAGTATGACCAGAGCAGTAAGCTGGCAGCGCTGCGATACGGTGACCAGTGCTGAGTGAGGTTGTTAAGCTGCTTGGGTGTTGGTCGTTCTGCTAAGCCTAATAACTCCATCGCCGCAACCTTGATGGCCAAGTCGTCAACAGCAAGCACATCTGCGCGTTTTAAAGAAAAGAGCAGGTACATCTCAGCGGTCCAGCGTCCGATACCAGTGACCGCCGTAAGCGTTTTGATGGCGTCTTCATTAGGCATATTTTCTAAAGCTGCAAAATCGATATTATGATCCACTAAGGAGCGGATATAGCGAGTTTTTTGCTTAGACAATCCCTGAGCTTTTAAAGCCTCGTCAGTTGCTTCACCGATTTTATACGGCGTTGTCAACGCAGCATCAACCAACCGCTTCCAGATACTTGCCGCCGCCGCAACAGACAACTGCTGACCGACCATTGCTCTCATTAATTGCTCAAACCCACCTGCATTGTGCCTAAGATCAGGTAGACCAACTTGCTCGTAGATAGCCGCGAATTTTGGCTCAATTGCAATCAATGCGCTGATGTTTTCGGATAGCTCTTGGGGTGTCTCAATGGTTTGTATGCTCATATTGATGTCACTTTGGTAGTTAAATAGTGAGTGGATAATTCAATAGTAAAGGCTGATAGGTGAATATCAAAGGAATAATCGTTAAGGATTGACAGGTGGATAATCGATAAAAAAAGGACTGCAAGTAAGCAGTCCTTTTTTATTTAATAGAGTTATCATAAGCGATGACTTCTATTCGCCATCTGTTTTAGGCTTTTTGAGCAGTACCAATACCGCGCCATTGCCACCGTCTTTTGGCGGTGCAGAGCAAAATGCCAATACTTCTGGCAATTGACGTAACCAACCATTGACACAGGTTTTTAGAATTGCTTCGCTACCTTTACCGTGGACGATTTTTACCATGGTTTCATTTTTTTGCTTCGCTTGACTCAGTAGCTGAGTCATGGCGTCACGTGCTTCTTCTATCGTACAGCCATGGATGTCTACCGCATCGTACCAACGCAGCTTGCCTTTTTTGAGCTGGTCAAAGATTTTGTTTTGCAAGGTTGGCTGCTTATATGACAGGTAAGCTTCAGCGGCGACAGGGTTCAGTAGGGCTTGCATGTCTGACAAGCCTGCGCCTAAATCGCTGGCTTCACTGCCTTGAGCGGCCGCACGTTTTGATAGTGTTGCGGCATCAGGTTTGCCTACTCTTGCCGTGCTAGTAGGTGAGCGTACGTTTTTGTCTTCTAGCTGAATGACACCATGCATAGCTTGCATGAACAGTACTTTGTCATCGTCAACATGTTCACTGTCTAGCTGCTTGACGGTCTTTTTCACTTGCTTTTGCGTTGGCAAAGTAACAGGCTCAGTGGGCTTTTGGTTTTCACCTTCAGGTGAGTTGGTATCACGGCCTTTACTCAATTGGCCTTTTAATTCTTTAAGTTGGTCTTGCATTTCTTTTGAAAACAGAGAGTTTGACATAAAAGTTAACGTATCGTTGGTTGATGAATGAAAAGTTGAGTCATTTATAGGGTAAATATTTTATTCAAGCTATCTGATTCTATTGAGGCTTGAACTATTGAGTTACTTTACTCGTCTACTGCGACGCCCGCAAGTAAGGATTGTAACGCTTGTCCCGGATGATCGGTTTTCATAAATTGTTCACCGATTAAAAAGTGCTGAATATCATGACTTAGCATAAGCCGAATATCATCCCTGCTATGAATGCCGCTCTCGGTCACGATCAGTGGTTTTTGATCGGCATTATCAGCATCAGCAGAGAGTGCTTCGATTAAGATATTTTTCAAATCGAGCGTGGTTTGTAGGTCCACATCAAACGTGTTTAAATCACGATTGTTAATACCGTAAATATTGTGCGCTGAGCGTGGTAGCTGTAGCGCCCGATCAAGCTCAGACTGTGTATGCACTTCTATCAACACATCCATACCAAGCTCAATACTGAGCGCGTGCAACTCTTGTACTTGTGTGTCATCTAGGCAGGCCATGATGAGTAAGATGCAGTCAGCACCCATTAAGTAAGATTGATATATCTGATAGACATCAATCATAAAATCTTTGCGAAGTATTGGTAAGCTTGAGACATTTGCCGCTTGAATAAGGTACGTATCATCGCCCTGAAAATAATCGCGATCAGTCAACACTGATAGACAGCTGGCACCCGCTTGCTCGTACTGCTGCGCAAATAGAGCAGGGGTAAAATTATGATTGATAACGCCTTTAGATGGCGAGGCTTTTTTGATTTCAGCAATAATGCCAACACCATTATTTTCAGGGCTAGCAGCACGTAGGGCAGCAGCAAAACCTCGGCGCGGTTTGTTAGCAGCTGCGACTTGCGCTTTTAAGTCTGCAAGGGATAGCGCCGCGCGAGCTGCTTTTACTTCTTCTACTTTGGTTGCGACAATGCGCTGTAGTACCGAAGGTATGTCTGAATGAGTTGTGGTCATGCTGTTATCCGAATATTGTTAAAGGTAAATAGGTAGTGATATATAGTTTTGCACTGTATTGGTGCGTATAAATCAACCCTCAATCACTAGCTGCTGCGTGTATTTGGCCAAAGACTCAAGCTTGAGTAAAGCATCACCATTTTGGATAATTTTTTGAGCTCGGCTAACGCCATTAGGATAGTTGCTGGCAAGTCCGGCGGTATATATTGCCGCACCTGCGTTCAAAGCAATCATATCGCGGGCTTTAAGTACAGCACGGTCATGGGTATCAGCACCAGATAGAGCAGCGCGGATCAGTGCAAGGCTTTGTTCAGGAGAGTCGACATCGAGACCAATCAGGGTTTGCGATTCGATACCTGCATCTTCTGGCATCATCTCATAAACGGATATTTCACCATCTTTTAGTTCAGCAACTGTGGTCGAGGTTGCTAGACTGATTTCATCCAAACCATCTTTTGCGCCGACGACCATGACATGCCGTGCGCCTAGGTTTTTCATGACTTTGGCAATTGGCTCACACAGCTGCGCGGTAAAGACACCAATAACTAAATTGGGCGTACCAGCAGGGTTGGTTAATGGGCCTAAAATATTAAAGATGGTACGCGCTTTTAGCTCACGACGTACAGGATTGGCATAACGCATGGCGCTGTGATGGTTGGGCGCAAACAAAAATCCAACCCCTTCATTCTCGATACAATCTTTTGCTTGTTCTGGAGTCAGCGCAAGACTGATGCCTGCTTGCTCAAGCAAATCTGAGCTACCAGATCTGGTTGAGACACCACGATTACCATGCTTGGCAACTTGTGCGCCAGCCGCCGCGACAACGAATGCCGATGCAGTCGATACGTTAAATAAGTTGGCACCATCACCGCCAGTACCAACGATGTCGACCAAATAGTCGCAGTTTTTTGGCTCAATATTGGCAGCCAGCGCACGCATCGCACTGGCTGATGCGGTGATCTCATCGATAGATTCACCTTTCATACGTAGACCTGTCAAGATAGCGCCCATCATCGCGTCGCTACATCTACCTTGCATGATGATCAGCATCACTTGATACATCTCATCAAAGGTCAAATCGATGTGCTGAAAGATTCTACTCAAAGCCGTCGTCAATAATTGATGTATTTGGGCATCAGACAGTTTTGCAATATCCTCTGGCGTGTGAGCTTCTTCTGTTTTTGTCGTACTCATGATGATCTCGCTTATGATTGTTTTTTATGTGAATCTATTTTTTATGTGAATCTATCTATGATTTGAGATAGAGTAATGAAAGCAGGTTCTTAAGTCAAAACTAGCCTACCTGTGGTAGCGCATCTGATGCTAGTTTTGCCAAGCCATAAGTGTGTAAAAAGTTATTAAGTAGTTGATAACCTGCTTCGCTCAAAATGGACTCAGGGTGAAACTGGACGCCTTCTATGGCAAGTGACTTGTGGCGAATACCCATGATCTCTTCAATACTACCATCAACGTTCTGCGTCCATGCGGTCAGCTCAAAGCAATCTGGCAGGGTATGCCTATCAATGACAAGTGAATGATAGCGTGTGACTTGCGATGGGTTTGGTAGTCCGGCAAATACGCCTTGGTCATTATGATAGACGGCTGATAACCGTCCGTGCATAACTTCGCCCGCTTTGACGACTTGTCCACCAAACGCCTGCCCAATCGCTTGATGACCCAAACAAATACCAAGTATCGGAATAATGCCTTTGAATGTCTCGATAACTTCGAGCGAAACACCCGCACGATCAGGGTCGCATGGACCTGGGCCAATAACAATCACGTCCGGTGCTAACGTTCGAATCTGCTCGATAGTAACTTGATCATTACGCCAAACGGTGATGTCCTGCTGCAATTCACCAAAATATTGTACGATATTGTACGTAAAGCTGTCGTAATTATCGATCATCAAAATCATGAAGGTTTCAACTTATCAGTTTTATTCTGTTTGTAATATGGGATATACGCCTACCGTTGTTCAAGGCTTTAGTTACCAAACAAAAGCAGCTATGATAACGACAGAGGGCATTATGGCGCGCGGTTATCTTACCACTATTTTGTCCTCTATCAAATGCAGAGCATGGGCTAGCTAAATAAGCATTACATAAAAATAGTTTTCTCTCATCATAATGATTTCACGAGCAGAGAAAAATCAGCAAATCGATATTTTATTATTGCACCGTAAAAGAACAATATAATAATTATAAGATTTTCTTAGCACCAATATAGTGCAAAATTATCACAACTAGTGCGTCGAATAACCTCTCAACATAAAGGTTGTTAGCAAAAATATATTTTTATATAAAAATTATTTGGCGTAAGTCACTGTAATTATTGTAAAATATTGTTTTAAGTGAGGTAAATAGTAATTTATTTGAGATATTGGCATAGCCTTTGCATTGAAGTTGGTATGATTATTGATGACCATAAAAACGGGTCTAAAAATAATTATTCATAAGTGCCAGAAGAGTTCAGCATGACGAGTTATATATTGCTAGAATGATATGAGAATTGACTTAAGATGTTTGTAGACCATTGAGATGACTATTGGGCTAATTAAGAAAGCGTCTTAGGTGAGTGTCTTGACTAATCCGACAAATAGTGCTGATAATAAGCATAATATCGAATGCGCTGTTTGGTATTGGAAGGACATCTGGAATTCTTGCACAAGAAATGGCACCAACAATTTTAAATTGCAATAACGTGACCAACACAACGGAGATTATGTATGTCGAACAAATTATTAGATCTTATTCAATCCTCTAATGCTAAATGGGTTGACTTTCGCTTCACTGATACGCGCGGTAAAGAGCAGCACATCAGTTTCCCAGCATCGACTGTCGATGAAGATGTCATGGAAGATGGCAAAATGTTTGACGGCTCATCTATCGCTGGTTGGAAGGGTATCGAAGCGTCTGATATGATCTTGCGTCCTGATCCAGAAACGGCGTTCGTTGATCCGTTCTTTGATGCGGTTACTGTGGTCGTGACTTGCGATATTATCGAGCCATCAACACTACAAGGCTATGATCGTGACCCACGCTCTATCGCACGCCGCGCTGAAGAGTACTTGAAGTCGACTGGTATCGGTGACACGGCTTACTTCGGTCCTGAGCCTGAGTTCTTTGTATTTGACGATGTAAAATGGTCAGTTGACATGTCTGGCGTCAGCCACAAGATCACGGCTGAAGAAGCGGCTTGGTCAACTAATGAGACTTATGAGTGGGGCAACATGGCTCACCGTCCACGCGTCAAAGGCGGTTACTTCCCAGTACCACCAATCGATAGCTCACACGATATGCGTTCTGTCATGTGTGAACGCATCGAAGAAATCGTTGGTGAAGGCCGCGTAGAAGTTCATCATCACGAAGTGGCTTCTTGCCAGTCTGAGATTGGTGTTGCATTCAACACGATGGTACGTAAAGCGGATGAAGTTCAGCAATTGAAATATGTTGTCCATAACGTGGCGCACCAGTTTGGTAAAACAGCGACCTTTATGCCAAAACCAATCGTTGGTGACAACGGTTCAGGTATGCACGTGCATATGTCAATCTCAAAGGACGGCGTAAACACGTTCTCTGGTGATGAGTATGCTGGTTTGTCTGAGACCGCATTGTACTTCATCGGTGGTATCATCAAGCATGCTCGTGCGCTGAATGCGATTACCAACCCATCAACGAACAGCTATAAGCGTCTTGTACCGCATTATGAAGCACCTATCAAGCTTGCTTATTCAGCGTCTAACCGCTCGGCGTCTATTCGTGTGCCACATGTGAGCAGCCCGAAAGCGGTACGTATCGAAGCGCGCTTCCCTGATCCAACGGCGAACCCATACTTGGCATTTGCTGCGCTATTGATGGCAGGCCTTGACGGTATCCAGAACAAGATGCACCCAGGTGAAGCGGCTGACAAGAACTTATATGACTTGCCACCAGAAGAAGAAGCGCAAATCCCAACGGTTGCAGAGAGTCTAGATGTTGCGCTACAAGCACTAAAAGATGACCATGACTTCTTGTTAAAAGGCGATGTGTTCACTAAAGACATGCTAGAAGCGTTTATTGCATTGAAAGAAGAAGAAGTACAACGCCTAAACGTGACTGTACACCCTGTCGAGTTTGACATGTACTACAGCTGCTAATAACGAATTAGTCCGTTAAGTTAATTCGATAAAAAAGAACCAGTCAAGTGAATTTTGGCTGGTTTTTTTGTACCTGTTGGAAAAGATAGTGGTATAAATGGATGATATTTTTTTAAATACCATTGATTTCACATCAAATCCTACTGATTTTGCACCAAAAGTGTCGCATAATAGTTCTTATAAAAGTATATTAATAGTAAATACTAATTAGGTTGACTGACTATGAGTTTGTTATCAAAGCGAGATTTGTTACGAGGTAATATACAGTTAGGAGCATTGGCTATCATGGCTAGTCTTTGTGCGCCTCTCAGCAACGCAGCACCCATCTATAAAGTGATTGATGAGCAAACAGGGCAAATCACCTTTACCGATCGTCCGCAGTCTTATGAGGAGCAGGCAGGAAAACAAGTCAGCCAGACCAGCGTTAATACCGGCGAAAGTAGCGCCCCCAAAGGAATGCCAAGTGAGGTCAGAGGCAATACTGATCTTCCAGCTGCCGCTGCCACCAAACCTGCGGTGAATATCAACTATCAGTTGAGTATGATTGAGCCGAGTACAGAGCGTGCCTATCAGCGCCCTGCACAGAGTATCGTCATCGCGCTTGACGTAAAGCCTGCATTACAAAATGGCGATCAAGTGAGTATATATTTGGATGATAAAGAAATTGCTCAAGGTCTGAGTGCCTCTGTTGCGACAGTTGATCTGCAGCCAGGCCCACATAGTATTCGCGCTGTCGTAAAAACAGTATCAGGACAAACCCGTCAGCAAGTCAATCGTACGGTACATGTCATTCAAAACACCTTGATTCTACAAAAGAAAAAGAAGCTTGCCGAGCAGCTGCTTGCTTACGAGCGCTTGCCATGGCACCAAAAGGTCTTGTTAAAAATGCGCGGTAATGACGCTGTATCTCAATAGCAAAGTCATTAGTAATATATAAATAAAAAGGGCAGACGTGATCATCGCGTCTGCCCTTTTTATGTATTGCTTCTACTGAGCTTTAAATAAGCCTGTTGTCATTTACTTATTTGGTCAGCTCAATGGTACCATTGGCAGTCACTGAGATAGTGCTATTACCAGACTCAAAGCTTTGGCTTGGTACCGACTCGTCTGCCATGCCTGATTTCATGCTCATAGCGCTATACATTGGGCGTGGATAGTTGCTACCGGTATTCAAATTAACATTCACGACGCGATAGCCGCGTGCATTCCAAGCGCGCGTCAGGTTTTTGGCCTGCTGCTGGAAGGCGCGAGACGCTTCTGTCATTAGTTTTTGCTCTAATGCATCTTTTTTGGTGTCTGAAACCCCAAAATTAAGATTATCCATGACTAAGGTTTCTTGTAAATCCGCAATCAGCTGACTGATTGCTGCAAAGTCTGTACTTTTCAAGTCTATGTTTGCTTGACCTGTCCAACCAATGATTTTGTCGTTTTTGTCATAGCGTGGATAGGTACGCTGCTGCCCAGTGCTCACAGTCACGCTTGGGTAGCGTTTGGCAATTTTCATGGCATTATTGATTGACGTATTAAGCATCGTGGCTAAAGTTTTGGCATCCGTTGTCTGAGCCTTTTTATATAAGCTGGCACGTACTTCATCGTTTTGGATTTCTTCTTTTACTTCTGTCTGAAACGTCAGTTGGTCATAGCCTGTTGGCTCTGCATGGGCGCTACCTATCATGGCTGTCATTAAACAAGCAGTACCAGAAGCGATGGCCAGTTTATTCAATAGAGCATTTTTCATGGTTATCTCCTAAATCAATGTTAAGGGTATTCATATGAATACTTTCAAAAGGTATTTACAAAGGAAGTTGTACCTCTTATTTTTAAGTGTTGACATGTGTGCAACTTCATTCACTAAAATAACAAAATCTGTATAAGTTGCTGTGAGAATTTTGTGAGCTAGGTTACTGGGTTATTTTTCGATTAAAACAAACAGTTTTGAGATAGGGGTTGTAAAATTAAAAAATCCTTGTATAATCTCATCCGGTGGCTCCATTGGTAGCCTCGCAACATTGTTCTATGAATCCCGCCAGGACCGGAAGGTAGCAACGGTAATAGATTTGATGTGTGCCGAGGATGTGCTGATGGAGTCGCTTTTTTTTGCCTAAAATTTGATAGATATTCTAATAAAGTACCTAATATACCGGTATTCTGTATTAAGCCCTTCATTGTAAAGGGCTTTTTTTTGTCTAAAATTTCATTCGATTTCTTATTTAAATTAAAAGCGTCATTGATTAATATGCGTTAAAATACAATGTATTAAGTTTTAATAACATTCTAGACACTTTGAGGTTTGGTTATGAAGATGTTTGTTTGGCTGTTCATTATATTTGTGGTGCTAATCGTTATGTTTGGGGTGTCCATATTTAATAAATTGGTGCGTGCACGTAACCAAGCAAAGAACGGCTTTGCGCAGATAGATGTGCAGCTCAAACGTCGCCATGATTTGATTCCAAATCTAGTCGAAACAGCTAAGCGTTACCTGACTCATGAGGAAGAGACACTGACACGAGTTATTAGCGCACGTAATCATGCTCAAAACCTACAAGACTCGCATAAGCATCAGCCAGACTCAAAAGAGCACATGGCACTATTTGCCAAAGCAGAAGGCATGTTGTCCAAAGCGTTGAGTCAGTTTTCGGCAGTGGTAGAAGCCTATCCTGAGCTTAAAGCGGACAGTATGATCAAAGAGTTGATGGATGAGCTGACCAATACCGAAAACAGAATCGGTTTTGCTCGTCAGCACTATAACGATAGTGTGATGTTTTATAATAATGATCGTGAAGTGTTCCCTAACAATCTTGTCAGTACAACCTTTGGTTTTCGTCCGCTTAGCCCCTTGGTATTTGCAGACAGAGATGTCATTGCTAAAGCACCGAATGTTAATCTGGGCTAAGATTTAGATAAATTTGGCCAAGGTTAGGCAGCCCAGTTAATGGATTTTTTTGGTGAACAGCGGATACGTACACGGCGCAGTCTATTACTGTATGGGCTGTTTTTCCTTATTGTGCTCGCCCATATCGTGGTGGCACTGGCTATCATGGGACTGCTGTTAACGATATTCACGGGTGGTATATATCATTGGGTATTGATGCTAGTCATTCTCTTTATAGTAGGCAGTTTCGTTGGTGGGAGTTTTTTAGAATATCGGCGCTTGCGAGCGGGGGGACGCGCTATTGCCCAGCGAGTAGGGGCGGTCAGACTGTTTATTGATAACAGTCAGGAACCATGGGAGCACAGTCATGGGGTCGCGCATCAATATGAAATCAAAGAAAAAGTTCACTATCGCTCACATCATATAGCAGTACGAAGCGAGCGTGATTTCCCACCAGTCTATCGTCGTTATTATGAGATTGCCTATCAGTTAGCGATTGCATCAGGTTTGTCTGCGCCTCTCTTATACGTACTACCCAATGAGCAAGGAATCAATGGCTTTGTCGCTGGTCGCCATCGTCAAGATATGGTGCTTATCGTGACCCAAGGCGCGCTAGATAAATTGTCTGATGAAGCATTATATGGGCTGATTGGTCATGAGTATGGTCATATCTTGCATGGGGATGCCACGTTCAATCTACAGCTGATGGTGGTACTGGCTGGTTTACAGATACTATATGATTGGAGCGATCCCATTCCTAATACTCGCTATGCTGATAATCACAATGTATCGCATAAGCTACTATCACAGAGACACGTTGATGGACGCGCGCGCAATACCGAAGCTCAGACTACTCACTTTACGACCCACAGCGAGTGGGTAGCGTACTGGCAACAGCAGTCTCACCAGCATCAGTCTAGATGGGTACAAAATACACCAGCGATGCCTCACAGAGCACCCCGTAGTGTCTGGACACTACTGCTCCATGGTTTGAGCTTCTCAAGTATGGCCAGTGCTCAGTTGATTAAGCATAGCTTTAATCGTGAGCGTGAGTTACTTGCTGATGCAACCAGCGTACAATTAACGCGCTCGCCTGCGATCCTAGAAACCTTAAAAGCCATTCATCAGGACCCGATTGGGTCACGATTATCGAGTGTTGCTGATATCAACGGACTCAGCCATTTTTTCTTTGCCAGTAGTGGCACGGACTTGGGGGATGTGTCTTGGTTTGCCACTCATCCAAGCTTGACGGAGCGTATGAGTGCTATTAATGCTGATGCCTATCGTAAGTTTGCCGTACAAGTCGTTAAAGAAAAGCGGATCAATCAGCAGAAGATAAAAGAAATATATCGGCAGCGCCATCTAGGTGATTGGGGAGCTGTAATAAAAAATAGCCTAAGCAAAAATTCACAGAAAAAGTCTCAAAAGTCTCAAAAGTCTCAAAAGTCTCAAAAGTCTCAAAAGTCTCAAAAGTCTCAAAAGTCTCAAAAGTCTCAATTGCCGCATCGATCATTGTTCGATATTGATGCAGAAGAAAACCATAAGCAGAACGCTATTTTTGATAACACTGCAAGTAACAGTGAAAGCCAGACAGATAAAGGTCTCGAGTTCACTAAAGAGGTAGATACAATTATCAATGGTCGCTTGCAGGTAGAAATAGCACCTATAGATACCGATAATTTGCTGAAGCCTTGGCAGGCCAAACCTGACGCTGACCTACCAGAAGATACATTAATTGAAGCGAGCGATATTCAAAAGGTGTCACTCCCGCAATATGTACTCGATCATATTTATCATCCACTTGGTGCACAAGCGCTAATAGAAGCGGTCATGCTTTGCCATCAGCATCAACCATTATCAACAAATGCATTATATGGTTTGGCAGATATTTGGGGTGAGGGCTTTTCTATTGAAAGTGACTCTACTAGTCATAAGCAAGTATTACCCCATAGGATAGATGCTAAGCTACTGGCCATAGTGGCCAATTTGGATAGACGTTTGGACAGTGCTTTGATTGTATTCGCATTAGCCCAGTTACGTCGTCATGACTTATCTGAAATACATATCAAAAAATTAAAGCTTAGAAGTGACAGCGAACACAGTCACGAAAGCGATCAGTACTATAAAAAACAAGCAAAATGCCGTACGATGTTGTTGCGTTACCAACAAGGTATGGTTGAGTTATTTCACCAACAGCTGACATCTGACTTAACTAAAAGCTTAGCTTGTGATTCTGTAGATCAAAAAATATCGAGTGATCGCTCTTACTCGGCAGCGAATTCATTTAATCATTCATTAGCTGTAGAGAGGCAAAAATCATCCATACTGTCATTATGGCAAGCGTTACAATTACAGCAGTTACTACCGATATTGTCTGAGGTTTTACACGATACGGATACGCAAGCTCTATCATCACAGACACTCAAAACTGGTATAGAAGGCGTAAGGGTACAGCTAGATCCTTCAGGGCAAGTATTTGAAGCACTGAGCGATGCTCAGATATCGATGGTGGTTTTACTGGCGTATCGGCTATCAAAAGACGCTAAAGGCCAGATGATCTCAATATATGAGCGCTCATTATTGAGTGAAGGTGATGAGAGTGTGGCGCATTACATTGTAGATTTAAGACGTCATGCGCGTTTGGTTGATATTGATTTGACGACAGTGAGCGATGTCAACTTGCAATGGTTGTTATTAACGGCACAACACTTAAATAGTATTCAATTATTAGCGATTATTGCTGCGGTTCCTATTTCTACTATTCATTCTATCAAGCGGCCCATAAATACTTTGGGTAGTACTAATTATCCAGAGAGACAACAGGATGGTAGTCAAATAGATTATAATGACGATAGCACGATAAGACCTGCTCATCATGAGTATCGACAATGGCTAAGTACATTGCATACCGTGATGTTACACGATACGATAATCAGCCAAGATGAATATGATTGCCTGATCGCAATGTCAGAGCGTTGGCTAGGCGTACGGCAGCTTTTTTGATAAGAACTACCAAAATCATCTAAAAAACTATATAGACAACATAATTAGGATAGTAGAGTCGTATGAGTGATATCCAAGACCCGCTAAATGTATTGCAGCGCCGTGTGCAGCAGCGCCAAATCCTAGCGATGATGGGTATCAATCAATGGGTGCGGCCTGAGTCAAGTACCGTAAATATAGCGGATATCACGATAGATTCGGTTGAACACTCAAATACTGGCTCTATTGATACTGAATCCGCGAGTGCTGGAGCTGCTATAGAGACAGTCGTTCAGCCGACCAGTGGTTATGATACGAATGACTCTTATAGCAGCAACCATGACAATGTGAATAACGATGCTCATGGTCTAGGTATTCATGAACAGGCAGCCACCGAGCAAAGCCCAGTCACCTATAGTTTTGATAGTATGGGCAATGAGATATCTGCTACTTCAGATGCACCTCGTCTTCACAATAGTCCAGATATCGAATCAAACCAAACCGCCGCATTTTTTATAGATGAAGTGGTGCAGTCAACAACTGCGCCTATTGCGCCACAGCAATTATCTCAAAGCAGTCATAATAGTGATAGTGTAAATGACGACAGCTTGAAAAAGGTAGCACCATTTAGCTTACAAGGTGGACGCTATGGAGATTGGGTGATATTGGTTGATATTCAGGCACTTAATAGTGATAGCCAAAAGCTATGGAATAATATCACTCAAGCACTCTCAATGACTCATGAGACGACCTCATTTCCGATTTGCGCCGGTATGGACACAGTAGAGCTTGCCAATGCCAGCCTTGCTGGATATATCTTTAGAATTGGTCTGCGCGAAGAGATAAAAGTTGCTGCTTTAACAGTACTACCTGAAGGTCTTCAGCACCCCAACCTTATGACTGTGCCTACATTAGATGACATGATTGCAGATAGTGATGCTAAACGTCAGCTGTGGGAGCGCATATCTCATTGAGTGATATTAAAACTGATATCGATGTAAATTTTTTTATCAACAAACTGAAATAAAGGTCGCTTCTTTATTTCATCATACCTAGGACTGTGATTATGTCTATAACCCAAACGTCTACACCCACTGCTAATAATAGTACGCCGCATCGTCTGCCAAACTTCTGTGCTGGCCCTGCCACCATGCCAACATCCGTATTGGAGCGTGCTCAGAGCGAATTGCTCGACTGGCAAGGTCGCGGCCTATCGGTCATGGAAGTCAGCCACCGTAGTAAAGAGTACATGGCAATTACTGACAAAGCAGAAGCTAAGCTACGCACGCTTATGGAGATACCAGACAACTATAAAGTGCTGTTTTTGCAAGGCGGCGCTAGCTTGCAGTTTTCTGCCATTCCATTGAACCTGCTAAATGGCGGACGCGGCGATTATTTGACGACGGGTGCATGGTCAGGTAAGGCGATTAAAGAAGCCCAGCGCTATGAAGCACTTGGTCTGGGTAAGATAAACTTGGTCGCGACTGGCAAAGAGGACAACTTTACGACTGTACCCGCCCAAAGTGAGTGGACTGTGAGTGACGATGCCGCTTATTTTCACTACTGTGCCAATGAGACTATCCATGGTCTACAGATATTTGAGCCACCACAAGTAGACGCGCCAATCATTGCCGATATGTCATCTTGTATCTTGTCACAGCCGATAGACGTGTCTAAATTTGGTATGATCTATGCAGGTGCCCAAAAGAACATCGGTCCTGCAGGATTGGTCATTGCAATCATCCGTGATGATCTGTTGGGGCAGGCTAGCGCATGGTGTCCTATGCTACTGAACTATGAGCACCAAGCAGACAAAGAGTCTATGTCTAACACGCCAGCGACGTACTCTTGGTACTTAGCAGGACTGGTGTTTGATTGGTTGGAAGCGCAGGGTGGTGTGGCTGCTATTGGCAAAATCAACCAGCAAAAAGCCGATTTACTTTAT
Organism: Psychrobacter sp. PSP; assembly: GCF_024085615.1. Lineage (NCBI taxonomy): Bacteria > Pseudomonadati > Pseudomonadota > Gammaproteobacteria > Moraxellales > Moraxellaceae > Psychrobacter > Psychrobacter sp. PSP. The sequence continues at coordinate 90,254 of NZ_JABLTF010000006.1, read as the reverse complement.
AAGACAATCGATGAGAGTAGTTTTTATCACAACCCAGTCGATCCTCAGTATCGCTCTATCATGAACGTGCCATTTACTTTAGCAGACAGCAGCCTTGATAAAGTGTTCTTAGAAGAGTCAGAAAAAGCTGGTTTGTTAAATCTAAAAGGTCATCGTGACGTAGGCGGTATGCGAGCCAGTATTTACAACGCCGTACCACTTGAGTGGGTACAGCAGTTGGTTGATTTTATGATTGCGTTTGAAAAAAAGCATGCATAGGCCATACTAGACTTTAAAATAAAAGACGCCGCTTTTATAAGTTGCGTCTTTTTTTATGAGTATATTTATCGATGCACAGTTTGAGTAAAAAGCGTTCAATATCTACCATCATTATATCTAATACCAATGATGTCATACTGATGGATGTCGCACTGACGCCGCGTAACATGGCAAAATATTAGGTTAAAAAACCTAAGTTTGTTATGATGAAATTTTGCTATCAGGCTATTTTGCCGTCAGCGCTTAATTTTTGATACTCGCATTGGTTAGCATAGAGGTTTGTTATAACGTTATGATAAGAAAAAATGCTCTGCTAAAAGCTGTTTTGCTAGCCATCACTGTCAGCTGGATATCGAGCAGTATTGCGGCGCCTATCACAACGACAGCGCTTGGACATAACAGTCCTACGAAATACATCAATGCGCCTTACATGCCCTATGCCAATCCAAAAGCGCCTTCAGGCGGCACGCTTTCGCTAGATGCGCGTGGTACCTTTAATAGTGCCAATAAGTGGATGACCACGGGCGTGCCAATGATCGGCACCGACTATCTGTATGATACCTTGATGACAGGTTCGTTAAATGAAGCGTTTACCATGTATCCACAGCTGGCAAGTAAGGTAACCTATGATCCAGACGATACCAGCTGGATTGTCTATCACATCAATCCTGCTGCCCGTTTTTGGGATGGGACGCCTGTGACCAGTCATGATGTCAAAGCGACTTTTGATGCAATATTAAACAAAGGTCCGATGTCTATTCGTAGCTATTTGGCTGATATCAAAGCCGTTCAAGTCATCGACGAGCAGCAAGTCAAATTTGTCTTTGCCTCCGCTGAAAACAAAGAAATCCTACTGACGGTTGGGCAGTTTCCTGTTTTTGCCAAATCCTCAATTGAGGCTGATTTTGAAAAGATCAGCCTGACACCCTTAATGGGTAGTGGGCCTTATAAGCTGGGACGTGTCGATGCGGGGCGTTCAGTAAGCTACATACGTGATCCCAATTACTGGGGTCGTGATTTGATGGTCAATCGTGGTCGTTATAATTTTGACATGATTAAGTTCGTTTATTATCAAAGCGATGAGATTGCCTTTGAAGGATTTAAATCTGGCCAGTACCGTTTTCGCCCCGAAAACAAAGCATCAAATTGGGTGAGTGGTTATGATTTTCCTGCAGTGAAAGCAGGTCTTATCAAAAAAGAGACCATAACCAGTCAAAACCCAGTGCCCATGCAGGCATTGGTGATGAATTTGCGCCGCCCAATCTTTCAGGACATTCGGGTGCGCCAAGCCCTAACGGCTGCTTATGATTTTGAATGGATGAATAAGACATTATTTCATGGACAGTACGAACGTTTGCAGAGCTTCTTTCACGGGTCGGAGCTTGCGGCAACTGGTACACCGTCTAGTGAAGAGATGCAGGTGTTAACGCCTTTATTGTCTAAGCTTGAACCGATTCAGCGTAAAGCCGTCTTAGCAGAATGGCAGCTACCCAGCAGTGATGGCAATGGCTTTAATCGACAAGGATTACTAAAAGCGCGGCAGTTATTGCTAGATGCTGGATTTTATTATGATGATATGACGCTATATCAGCCGAATGGTCAGCCCGCCCAAATTGAGATTTTGATGACAGGCGAGACCATGGGCCGTGTCTTGTTGCCTTATATTCGTAATTTAAAACGCTTAGGGTTTGAGGCAACCTTGCGCCAAGTGGATGGGCCGCAATATTATGAGCGAACGCGCCGTTTTGATTATGATATGGTCGTCGATGTGTTTGCCCAAAGTCTATCGCCTGGTGCTGAGCAGGCTGCATTTTGGGGTAGTGCGGCGGCTGATGAGCCTGGCAATCACAATAGTGCTGGTATCAAAAATGCAGCCGTCGATGAGGTGGTTGCTAATCTTGGTAATGCCAAAAATCGTGACGAAATTGTGTTATATACGCAGGTGCTTGATCGGTTGTTGCGAGCGGGTCATTATGTCGTACCATTGTATGGCAAGTCTGGCACCAATGTTGCTTATTGGAACCAATACCGTCATACGGACACATTACCGACCAACGCCGTCGGCATCGACTACTGGTGGGTGGACAAAGAAGCAGAAGGACGCATCAACAAATATTTGAAGCAGTAAGCAGTACCTTTTGACAGGATTTGGTCTAGTAATAGCTGACTGCCAAACGCATAGGTTGTTACCACGCAGTAAAAGCGAGAAGTAAAATCAAAACGAAATAATTCAAAATAACGAGTAAAAAAATAACTACTGGTAAGGATTTGACATGAGTATCCGTATTCACCCCATTAAAGCGTTTAATGATAATTATATTTGGACATTAATTAATGAAAATAATAAGCAGGCGATCGTTATTGATCCAGGTCAAGCCCAGCCGGTTATCGATTATCTAGAGACGCATGGACTAGAGCTAACCTCGATTTGGACCACGCATCATCATCATGATCATATTGGTGGTGTCGCAGAATTGCAGGAGTCGTATCCGATGACCCATCTGGTTGCGCATAGTGAGCATGGGGTTGATGAGGATCAAACTATTAAAGATGGCAGCACGGTGAGTGCATGGGGCTGCTCTGCACAAGTCTGGGACGTATCAGGACACACCGCCAGCCACATGGCTTATATCTTAGATATTGATGGGCAAAAGCACTGCTTCTGCGGGGATACGTTGTTTAGTGCAGGTTGTGGACGTGTCTTTACGGGTACGATTGAGCAATTGCATGATAGTTTTAAACGTCTAAATGAATTACCTGATGAGACACTACTGTATCCTGCGCACGAGTATACGGCTAGTAACATACGCTTTGGATTGTCTATCGAACCTGACAACGAGGCAATGCAACAAGCATTAGCGCAAGCTGAGGCACAAACGGCACAAGGTGTGCCGACACTGCCAGTGACGCTAGAGCATGAGCGTGCGATCAACGTGTTTTTGCGTACCCAAGAGCCAAGTGTGATTGCAGGGGTTAAATCAAAAGTAACTATCGACGATGATAACTCTTTGACGGTATTTGCAGCGTTACGCGAGCTGAAAAATAATTTTTAATGCAAGTTTTTAATACATAGATATATTTGTGTAGACCTTTAGCACGAAAGAATATACTGCTGTCGTCATCGCCCTCTCTCTTTATTTAGGAAGTCGCTATTATGGGTCGTTATATCTTAAAAAGACTCCTGCTGATATTACCGACACTATTTTTGATATTGCTTGCCAACTTTGTAATCGTACAAGCGGCACCAGGCGGACCTGTTGAGCAGCAGCTTGCGCTTATTGAGCAGGGGGCAAAAGACAACGCACTTGGTGGTAATATTGGCGCGGGCAGTGCAGGTGGCAATGACAGCACTTATCAAGGAACGCGCGGTCTCTCTGAGGAAATGGTCGCTGCTATTAATGCTCAGTATGGCTTTGACAAATCCGCTCCAGAGCGATTTTGGCTTATGTTAAAAAACTACGCTCAGCTCGATTTTGGTGAGTCGTTTTTTAAAGGGCAGTCGGTGACCGATCTCATTATAGAAAAGCTGCCAGTCTCGATATCGCTTGGTCTTTGGAGTACGCTGCTTATTTATATGATTGCCATTCCACTGGGCGTGTATAAAGCGATGCATCATGGCTCAGGGGTTGATAAAGCCACTGCCATGCTGCTGGCTATTGGACATGCGATACCTGTGTTTGTCTTTGCAGTTATTTTATTGGTATTTTTCGCAGGTGGCACCTATTGGAATATTTTCCCGCTACAAGGGCTCACGTCCGAAAATTTTGACCAGCTCAGCGCGCTTGGTAAGGTGAAAGATTACTTTTGGCATTTGGCACTACCGCTGCTAGCCAGTACCGTAGGTGGTTTTGCGGGCTTGACGTATCTGACCAAATTTAGCTTTTTAGAAGAGCTGGGCAAGCAGTATGTATTGACCGCTCGCGCAAAGGGACTGGGTGAGGGTCAGGTGTTGTATGGTCATGTATTTCGCAATGCTATGTTGATTATCATCGCAGGTATCCCAGCCGCTATCGTTGGTATTTTCTTTGCCGGTAACTTTTTGATTGAGATTATCTTTAAACTAGATGGGTTGGGGTTGTTAGGTTTTGAGGCCATTCAACAACGCGACTATCCAGTGATATTTGGCACGCTATTTATCTTCACCTTGGTAGGGCTACTACTGCAATTAATCAGCGACTTAAGCTATCACTTAATTGATCCCCGTATTGATTTTGAGGGGCGCTAATGTCAAATAATCAATCTTCATCAAAGAGCAGTACTATTAATAGCGAACCAGATAAAGCGCCAATGCCTGAGCACAATCCTCAGGTAGCGCTACCGAAAAAGCAGCGCTTAAACCCCATTTGGCAAGCGCGTTTAAATCGCTTTCGCCAAAATCGTCTTGGGGTAATATCACTGTTTGTTTTTGCAGTGATATTTGTCATTTGCATGGCAGCTAACGTCATTGCCAATGACAAACCTTTACTGGTGCAATATCAAGGCGACTATTACTTTCCGGTATTAAAGGCCTATCCTGAAACGACATTTGGCGGTGTATTTGAGACCGAAACCAATTATAAAGATCCTGCAGTGCAGTCGCTGATTGATGAGCAAGGGTTTTATATAATGCCGCCTATTCCGTTTGCTGATCAGACACCCAATGTCGAGCTTGGTCTGCCTTATCCAGCGGCTCCAAACGCTCAGAACTGGCTTGGCACTGATGATATGGGACGCGATGTGCTGACACGGATACTTTATGGTATGCGCGTCTCATTGTTGTTCGGTCTGGCGCTGACGCTCGCTGGTGCTCTCATCGGTATTATTGTCGGTGCAATACAAGGCTATTATGGCGGCTGGGTAGATCTGGCAGGGCAGCGCTTTATGGAAGTGTGGGGCGGTATGCCTCAGCTATTTATGATTATTATCTTAGTCAGTTTATTTAGTCCCAGTATTATCATGCTATTTGCCATGATGCTGTTATTTGGTTGGATGGGGCTGGTCGGTTTGGTAAGAGCAGAGTTTTTGCGTGCTCGTAATTTTGATTATGTGCGTGCCGCGCGCAATCTCGGTGTGTCTGATAGCCAAATCATGCTCAGACATATTCTGCCCAATGCGTTAGCCTCAAGTTTATCTCAGCTCCCTTTTATATTAACAGCTAATATCATTGCGTTGACTGCGCTGGATTTTTTGGGTTATGGGTTGCCGCCTGGCTCGCCGTCTTTAGGTGAGCTGATGGTACAAGGAAAAAATAACCTTGATGCCCCTTGGCTGGCTTTATCAGGGTTTTTTAGTTTGACCTTTATTTTGTCATTGCTCATCTTCGTTGGCGAAGCACTGCGTGATGCGTTTGATCCGAGGCGCTCTTGATATGACCGATAATATTATGGCTACCGAGCAATACAACGCGCCAACTGAAAATCTTAATCGCGCGCAAGACAAGCTCGTGCTGACAGTAGATAGCCTAAGTATCACAACTGCTACAGGCATCCAGCTGGTCGATGAATTATCTTATGAGCTAAGACAGGGGCAAACTCTGGCTATCGTTGGTGAGTCAGGATCTGGCAAATCGATTGCCAGTCTTGCACTACTAGGTCTGCTACCAGAGAATTTGACGATTAAGGGTGAGGTTCAGCTGGCAAGCACGGCAGGCATGTCTCAACTACCGATAGCGAATGACAAATCGCGTAATGCCGCACTACGTGCTATTCGTGGTCAGCGGATCGGTATGGTATTTCAAGAGCCGATGACAGCGCTAAATCCGCTACATACCGTTGCAAAACAAATCGCTGAATCACTGCGTTTAAGCGGCGTACCCAAAAAACAATGGCGAGCCACCAGCATTGCCTTGCTAAATGACGTCAATATCACGGATCCCTCTGACAAGTTGAATCGTTATCCACATGAGTTGTCAGGTGGTCAGCGTCAGCGAGTAATGATTGCGATGGCATTGGCTCAGCAGCCTGATATCTTGATTGCTGATGAGCCAACCACTGCACTTGATGTGACATTACAGCATGAGATTTTGGCCCTACTAGATGATCTTAAACGCAAGCACAGTATGGCGATGATATTAATCAGCCATGATCTCAATCTAGTCAAGCGTTATAGCGACGAGATTATCGTTATGCGGCAAGGTCAAACGATTGAGCAGGGTCAAACGTCGGCGGTATTTGATCAGCCTAAAGCCGATTATACTCGCACGCTCATTCAGCAAGACTTCGGTCAAGCGCTACAGCCAGTAGCAGATCATGCAGATGGACCATCAACTGTATTAAAAGTGAGCAATCTCAACGTACAATTCCCAATCGAAAAAAGTCTATTTGGGAGTACAAAACGTTGGTTTGATGCGGTCAAAGCTGTTGATATGACCTTGCAAAAAGGGCAGGCATTAGGGATCGTCGGTGAGTCTGGATCTGGCAAAACCACCATTGCACTGGCGCTGAGTCAGCTGCTTGGCAATCAAGCACGAGTGCATGGACAGATAGTGGTGAATGGGCAAGATATCTCAGCACTGTCCAAAAAAGTGCTACGTAACTTTCGCTCGCAGATTCAAATGGTGTTTCAAGACCCTTTTGCCAGTATCAACCCTCGTATGACGGTCATGCAAATTGTGGAAGAAGGACTGTTGGTACAAGGCGTGGATAAAGACGCGCGTCAGCAGGCGGTGATGGAGAGTTTGGCTACCGTCCATTTGCCTTTAGCATTCGCGCAGCGTTATCCGCATGAGCTGTCCGGCGGTCAACGTCAACGCGTGGCATTGGCGCGCGCACTCATCATGAAACCGAGCCTACTTATATTGGACGAGCCTACCTCTGCGCTTGACAGTACCACGCAGGTAACGGTGGTCAGTTTATTGCGTGAAATTCAACAAAAGCTGCAAATAAGTTATGTCTTTATCAGTCATGATCTCAAAGTAGTACACGCACTATGTCAGCATATTATGGTACTAAAACAAGGGGCATGCGTGGAGTCTGGGCTCACAGAAGATATCTTTAGCCAGCCACAGCATCCGTATGCCAAGCAGTTATTAAAGGCGAGCAGTACACAATAATAGCGACATACCAAAAAAGGCAGTGGTACAATCATGCTAGACAGTGGTTTGCTTTATTCAAACATCCTTGCTGTACATATACTTATCTACTCTGCTATTGGCAAACGTCGTTTAGCCTTTATCAACTAGCTCAAACTATTGTTATCGCGGTTAAAATCATCATTAAAAAGGATTTTTGTACCCATGAAAAAACAAAACAGTATTACTAAATTAGTAAAGAATAACAGCTTGCAGTATGCTGGTTATTTGGCAGTGGCTAAGACACGCGCTAAAGTGCTAAAAGCAATCTCTTACGTGATACCTATCAGAAGACCGATGTTGTTTGTCGGTGAGGCTGCCTGTAATGAGCTATGCGACATGCTCATCAATGAAGGCAATACCAATGTCTTTATCGTCACTGATGCCGTGCTAAACAAACTCGGTATCCCTGCAAAAGTCACTGATTATCTAGATGCAAAAAATATCAGCTATCATGTCTATGATGGCATTACACCAGACCCTACTTTTAACGTAGTCGAAGAAGGACTGCGCCAATCTATAGCAGCAAATTGCGACGCTATTATCGCCATCGGCGGCGGCTCAGTGATCGATGCTGCCAAAATGATCGCTATGTCTCAAGGCAATAAATGCAAGCCTCAGCAACTGATTGGGATCCTTAAAGCAAGAAAGCCGTCGGCGCCATTATATTGCGTGCCTACAACAGCGGGTACTGGCTCAGAGGCAACCCTTGGTGCAGTGATATCTGATGATAAAACACACCAAAAAGCATTGTCTATTGATCCAAGAATGGTGCCGCTCGCCGCAGCGATTGACCCCATTATCATGAAAGGTATGCCAGCACACATCACCGCTGATACGGGTATTGATGTATTGACCCATGCATTAGAAGCATGGATGAGTGCCAATGCCAGCGTGGAGACGGACTACTATGCAGCCTCTGCCGTCAAATCTGTCATGCATTATCTACCATTAGCTTACAAAGATGGTGGCAATCTAAAAGCAAGAGAAGAGATGGGAATTGCCGCCCATTATGGTGGTATCGCCTTTAACAAAGCGGGCTTGGGTTATGTGCATGCCATTGCTCACCAATTAGGTGCCTACTATAGCATTCCTCATGGTCGTGCTAATGCGATCGTGTTGCCTTATGTGCTTGATGTTAATCGTAAAGCAAGCAAGCAGAGACTGACCGCACTGGCAAAAAGAACGGGTATGGTAGCAGACGGCCAAGCTGGTCATGGTGATAAAGAAATAGCAGATCATCTCATCGTACAAGTCAGAGCGCTTATCGCAAATTTAAATATTGATCCGACTGTTAGCGGTATGCAGGCCAGTGATTTTGATGATATTGCAAAAGCAGCAGCAAAAGAAGTCAGCGATACTTATGCCGTACCAACCTATCTCTCAGCAGCTGAAATTAAGGAAATCTTAACGAAAATTAAGCAAGTAAGTGATGAGAGTGCTGATAAAGACACTCAGAAAGCATCATAGCATTGTACTTGTACTGATAGACTTATGATAGACAAAAAAAGCCTATGACTCTTTTGAGGATAGGCTTTTTTAACACGTTTAAAACAATATAAGATATTGAAATAAAATAGTTTGTCTCTATATGTTAACTATCCTAAAGCCTGTGTCATGATCAAATCATCTTGTAATTTATCTTGTGCTACGACTTAATAAATTGCAAGTATATAACAATACAGGAATATTTTATTGATACATAAGCGTTACGATGGTTAAATGATATTATGTTTGGGAAATTTTTATGAATCGCATATTATCGTCTACAATGATTAACCTAGTTATCGTAACAATCATTACAAGACTCTGGCGTATACGGCAAAGACTATGAGCTTGATTTGCTAAAACTTGAAATCTTACTTTGTATAGCTAAAACAAAAAGGACGCATTAGCGTCCTTTTTGTTTGTTGTTACTCATAACAGCCTAAAATATTAATAGTTTAAAACGACGGTTGGCGCTTAGGGACGGCACCCAAAAATTCATTACGGGCTTGATTGTTGTGCTGATACTCACCAAGCATCGCAGTACTACGTGTAGTCGAATGCTGTTTGCTGACACCGCGCATCATCATACACATGTGCGAGGCATCCATGACCACCGCCACGCCGCGACAGCCAGTAACATCCATGATGGTTTGTGCAATCTGTTCACTCAGGTTTTCTTGTATTTGTAGACGACGAGCAAACATATCGACAATACGGGCAAACTTCGACAGCCCCAGTACTTGGCCGTCAGGCAGATAGCCAATATGCGCGACACCATGGAACGGTAGCATATGATGTTCACACAATGAATAAAACTCAATGTTCTGTACCAGTACTAGCTCACGATTGGCTGATGGAAAGACAGCATCATTGACCACCTCTTCAATGCTTTGATGATAGCCTTTGGTTAAGTGAGCAAAAGCCTTTGCCGCACGTACAGGTGTGTCTAATAAACCAGGACGATTCAAGTCTTCGCCAGTCGAACCAATCAGTTGGCGATAGGATTCAGTACTTTCTTTATAATCTGGGGTTATTATTGGGGTGTTACTCATAAGTTTGGCAGCCATCCAAAATGTGGGTGTAGCTTAACGTTGAATCCTATCATGTCAGGATTCTTATAAAATTGTGCAAGCTGGGAAGGGCTGTGATTATACTCGAAATCTGCTGAACTTCATACTGCTGTGGTGAGTAGTTCAGAGTTTAGTCATTACAGGGCTGTCAGAGATGCAATTAGAACGGTGACCATGATGATATTTCATTAGTATTATTGCGATACTAATGATAGTAACCAAGTACAGTTTACGACTGTTTACTTAAATGAATTCGTGTATAATAAGTCATCTTTTGATTTGCATCATTTCATGACGCGTCACTTTCTGATTACTCTAAATAAACCTATATTCTAAATCATCTCGATTGATTCAAAAGGAAATCTTATGCTATTGCAAGGACAACGATTTGTCGTAACTGGCATCGCAAGTAAACTCTCTATCGCTTGGGCTATTGCAGAAGCGCTACACCGCGAAGGCGCCTCACTGATCCTGACTTATCCGAATGATAAAATCAAAAAGCGTGTGGACATGGCTGCCGAACAGTTCGAAGCGGATTTGGTGCTAGAGTGTGATGTCGCCTCTGATGAGTCGATTGCTGCTTGTTTTGAGCAAGTAACCGCGCATTGGGGTGATGGTATTGATGGTGTGGTACACGCCATTGGTTTTGCCCCAATGGATCAGCTCGATGGTGACTTTGTGAGTGCCACCACGCGTGAAGGCAGCCACATAGCACATGATATCTCTAGCTACAGCTTTGTGGCATTGGCAAAAGCAGCTCGTGAGTTGCTTGCAATGCGTCATGGTTCTATGCTGACATTAACTTATGAAGGCAGTATCTCAGTATTGCCAAACTACAATGTCATGGGTATGGCAAAAGCCAGTCTTGAAGCCAGCGTGCGCTACTTAGCGACTTCTATGGGCGGCGACGGTATCCGTGTCAATGCGATCTCAGCAGGTCCAATTCGTACGCTAGCTGCTAGTGGCATCAAATCATTCCGTAAAATGCTCGATATCAGCGAAAAAATCGCACCACTACAACGTAATGTCAATCAGATGGAAGTAGGTAACGCAGCACTATTCCTATTATCTCCGTGGGCATCTGGTATCACGGGTGAGATCATGTTTGTTGATGCAGGCTTTAATACCGTCGCTATCAGTGAGCAGTTGATGATGCTGGATGAGCCAGCGCAATAATCATTTAAGTATTTTTTGCGTTGATGGTCATTATCAATGATTCACTCAGCTATTGAAATTGAAAAGGCAGCCAATTGGCTGCCTTTTCTCGTTATACTATGAGTCTTTTTGGCAGTAGACCTTTAGGTGACAAATATGATAACCAAGTTACCAAAGTGGATATTGTGGGGTGGGGCGGTATTGGCATTTAGCGCTGGCTGCGTGAACACAACTGCATTGATGGGATTTGCCAATTTATCGGTCTCGCATGTCACCGGTAATGTCAGCTTGTTTGCAGCAGCTATCGCTTATCGCTTACTCAGATTCTCATAGTATTTTGTATATCGGAGCGCTACTATTGTCTTTTTTGTCAGGGGCAATATTAAGCGGTTTTGTCATTGGGCAGACATCCTTAACACTAGGCCGTCGTTACGGGCGTGCGCTATATTTTGAAGCAGCATTACTAATAGCTGCCTACTGGTCATATCAGCAGCATGATTATCTCGGACAATTGGCAGCAGCGATGGCCTGCGGATTACAAAACGCGATGGTAGCCACTTATAGTGGAGCAGTTATTCGCACGACGCATTTGACAGGACTGACATCCGATATGGGTGCAGCAATCGGTAACTGGCTTGCGGGTCGCTCCATTAGTAAGCCGACATTGGGCTTTCAGGCCGTTATTTGGTATTGCTTCTGCGGTGGCAGTACAATAGGGGCTTTTTTGTTTGCCAAAGTTGGCTATGATGCGTTGCTTGTACCCATCGCAATCGTTCTAACCGCAGCATTTATATATAACTATGTCTCCAACCACTTGCCAGAACAAAGAGAAACAAAACTAAAAAAGCGCTCATCATCATGACAAGCGCTTCTTATTTTTGCTGTTAATACTAGATAACTGGCTTTATCTGCCGTTCTGCCATCTTTTATTTTTCGTCTTCTTCTTGATGATCTTCATGCTCATGCATACCTTGCATCATATCTAGCGCTGAGTCGTCAGTACGCTGTTGATCTTCTTTGGCCAGACTATCTTGATTGATGTCTTTTGGCGCCATTTTTGTGGTTGCATCGGTTTTATTTGCATCTGCCATAGTGTCATTCCTCTTGTTTTTATTGATGATTATCTATCTAACCCTAAGATTATGTGGTATCGGTTTTTACTTGTATAGCCCCAAATGATGAATGTTTGAATGCTTTATGTAATTTTTATCAACCAAGGCGTCCATTCAAAGCAGTGAGAACAAAGTAGTGAGAGAGTTACTATTGAAAAATCTCACAAAGTCGAGAGGTGATTATCATCAACGAATCAAACAGACATCCTAAAAAAACAAAAATAATCAAAATGTATTCATATATAAGTTATTCTGATATGATATTTTCGCGCGTAATGTTCGCTATATGAATATCATGATGTCTTACAATAAGTGTGTTGCAATAATTTTGACTTCATACTCACTTTGGATGCGATAAGGATAATTTATGTCAGAGAAAAAGCTGGATAGCCATATTCCTGATGATGGTAACGAGTATTTATTTACGGATACATTCCCAAAGGGAACGGGAAAAGGATTGATCGTGGTCGCCATTGCGGCAATCATTAGTTTTATTATTTACAGTGTATTGCCATTTGAGGTCAGTGCTAACAAAGGGCTAGCAATGCTGTTTTTTATCGGCGTGCTATGGCTCACTGAGGCGATACACGTCACAATCACTGCGATCTTGGTGGTTGTGGTTGGAACATTAATTGGCATTCCTGATTTTAATGCTGAAGTCGGTCTGCAAAGCTTTGCCAGTCCCATTATTTATCTCTTCTTTGGTGGTTTTGCCTTGGCGGCCGCGTTACATGTACAAAAGCTTGATAGAAAGATTGCGCTAAAAATTCTTTCGTTATCAGGTGGTAAGCTAAGTACCGCTGTACTATTGATTTTTGGCGTGACTGCTTTTTTGTCAATGTGGATCTCAAATACGGCGACAACGGCAATGATGCTACCGCTTGCCCTCGGTATTTTGACGCAAGTTGATAGTAAAGAAGATCGCGGTACATTTGTGTTTGTACTGCTCGGTATTGCGTATTCAGCAAGTCTCGGTGGTTTGGGTACGATTGTCGGCTCGCCACCAAATGCGATCGCCGCAAAAGCCTTGGATATTGCGTTTGTTGATTGGATGAAATTTGGTATTCCAATGATGCTGATACTATTACCAGTATTGTTGGGCGCGATGTACCTATTTCTAAAGCCTAATCTAAACCGCACGATGACCCTACAGCAAGATGAAACTATTCATTGGACCAAACCGCGCGTGCTGACGATTATTGTCTTTATTGTGGCAGCGGTGAGCTGGATACTCTCTAAGCAAATTGGTGCTGCAGTTGGTATCGAAGATACAGATGCCGTTGTTGCATTGCTGGCAGCAGTGGCGGTCGTGAGTTTGGGTCTGGTGTCTTGGAAACAAGTGTCAGACAACACAGATTGGGGTGTATTGATGTTATTTGGTGGCGGTATTGCGCTATCAAATGTTCTAAAAGTATCAGGTGCGTCATTAGTACTGGGTGAGACGGTTGCTAATGGCTTACAAACCGCGCCACTATTGGTTGTGATGCTTGCAATCTCAGCCTTCATTATTTTCTTAACAGAGTTTGCATCAAACACGGCATCAGCTGCGCTCTTAGTCCCTGTATTTGCGGCAATTGCCGAGCATATGGGTATACCGAGCGAAGTCTTAGTACTTATTATTGGTATCGGTGCATCCTGTGCCTTTATGCTACCAGTTGCGACGCCGCCAAACGCTATCGTGTTTGGTACCGGTTTGATCAAACAAACAGAGATGGTACGTACAGGTGTCATCCTTAATATTATCTCTACTGTTATCGTTGGGTGTTGGGCGTATTTCTTCCTATTATAAGTCTAACGAACCATTAGCATTACCATGATAAATAAAACCTGATGTCCCAATATTAATGAGGCATCAGGTTTTTATTTTTTATACTCTCTTAATTTATTACATTATAACTTATGGGGATAATAGGGCGTGTTGAACATTCGCAAATAGGCACTGCTGATCGCTAAAATTGTTCCAGACAAGGCACAAAGCGACGATAATGCAGATGCCTTAGCGAGATTTGTAACGCAGTATGGGGCAATTTTAGCATCAGCCCCAACGATAAAAGCAGGGGACAGGACTCTTTTTTGCCGCTTCATCGTTAAAAATAAGCGCTTAGAATGACTAAACTTATTATTTTTAACATCGAATCGCCTAAAAAATAGTCGCTGTCAGTGCCATGGTCGAATGTTCAACACGCCCTAGACATTATGACGACATTCAATAATAAAAATTGCATTACAATCGCTGCTATAGTCAAGTCTAAATAAAAACAATACAGGACAATAAATTCATTTGATTCAACACTATTTTTCTTGCTTGCTGTGACTGCGTCTCCAGAGGCTGCGAAAAATAACGTTGAATCTTATTGTATCGATTTTATAGTAATCTAACTATATTTCAGATATCCATATCAATGTCTTTGCGCTTGACGCTGTGCTTGCCGATATCAAAAAGCGCAATTACGCGCTGATAACCTGTATAGAGACACCGCGAGGTAAACGCTGGCAGACTGAGCATATTAAGATCGCTTATGATCATGAAGCAGCAGCAGAACTGGCGCTCAAAAATGAACGTAGAGATTGGGCATTTGCTTTAAAAACAGGGCGGGTATTGTAATAAGACGCGCTCGATATTATGTTCAATTAAAATTAGCTACAATGAAAAATTTATAAGGACGGCGTTACATGTTAACTTTATATATGGCTCAACTTGGTGGCCGTCCCAAAGGTCGCCTGATTGAACAGCATGACATCTTTTTTGGTGTGGCCAATCACGTCAGCGAGCTGGTAGAGGATATCAATCAGCATTGGCCAGAAGTCAAAAACAAATGGCACATTGATTCGTATCGAGCGATTACTAAAGTTGATGGCTATGCGATCAAACTGGTTAAATCAGGTGAGCAGGTAAGCAAAGATGCTAACTTAAAGCTGTTTTTTATCAATTTGGGCGGCTATCAGCAGGGAAGTTTTGAAGAGTTTCATTATAAGCTTCTGATCGTTGCCCCCAGTCAAGCCGAGGCCATTAAGCAAGCCAAACAAAGCGAGTTTTATAAACAGTTCACTTTTAAAGATAATGCATCGCCGTTCGACGCCGCTTCACATATTGATGATAAGTTTGAGGTCGATATAGATGATATCTATAACGTGAATGATCTGCTCTCAAATGCTCAGCTGTTGATTGAGCCTATCGTTGATGCAGGCGGTGTCGATATCAAAGAAGATAAAGAATATGTGGGTTATCTGAGTATTAAAAATCTAAGGAAATTATCCTAATATGTCACTAGATATGTATTATAAAAGTGGTCTAATCCGCAAAGCGCGCTGTCAGATATCTGATGATATGCTGCCCATCCTTTATCAGATTCACGATAACGCAAAATTTCCACGATTAACGTGGTTAATTAACAATATTTATGAAAACCCGCAGATTCGTCCTGACGTAGCGAAAGAGTTAGCTAACGAGATGTTAGGGTTTGAAAAATTGATACTGTCACTACATCTTCCTTTTCCTAGGCTGGCACTGCAAAAAATGCATACCTTTTTTGTGGGGGCTGCGACTCACCAACAGGTTATTTATACTGTTAGTCATTAGTTTTCTCATTTAGACCATTTCTATGCCTTTAATGGTGTGAAATTTAATATTTATGGTCTAAGTGTGTCTTGATTTAATACTGATTATTAGATAGAGGCATTATCGTCCTCATAGCCATAGAAAAAACTTCAGCTTTGCAACTAAGCATCATACAAGCATCATAACTACCTTGAATCACCCTGCATTTGCCTCCATAATCTAACCACTTATACATAATAAATAGCCTAAGCAAATATGTCTGATACTTTTGAAAATACCAGTCTAAAAACATCTACCGTAGATGAAACTAACAGTGCAAAGCGACCAGCGGAATTACTGAATGATTTACCAGTACTTGCTAAAGATAGCTATTACTTAAGCCGTCTCGAACGAGAGCTGGCGCGCGCTGCGGTGTCCAAAAACAAAAAAGCTAATCATGTTTCTGAGCAAAAAAACAATCACGACGAGGCCCTTACCAAGAAGCGTGCCCAATACGACAAGATAAAAACGCGCTCTCAAAAAGCAGTGCAGGCACGTATTGATAGCATCCCAAGTGACTTACCTGCCAAATTAAATCTTGACCTGCCTGTTAGTCAACGCGCAGAAGATCTGGTACAAGCGATCATTGATAATCAGGTCATTATCGTGGCGGGTGAGACAGGTTCTGGTAAAACAACGCAGCTACCTAAGCTTGCCATGCTGGCAGGGCGCGGTATTACCGGACAGATAGGGCATACGCAACCAAGGCGATTGGCGGCTCGTAGCGTTGCAAACCGTATTGCCGAAGAGCTGGGTGAGCCTTTAGGTAATACGGTTAGTTTTAAGATTCGCTTTAATGAGCAAGGCTCCGCGCAATCGATTGTTAAGCTGATGACCGATGGTATTTTGCTGGCTGAGCTGGGTCACGATCGTTTTTTGAGTAAATACGATACGATTATTATCGATGAGGCGCATGAGCGTAGTTTGAACATCGATTTTATTATGGGTTATCTCAAAAAAATGCTACCCAAGCGCCCAGATTTAAAAGTCATTATCACTTCAGCGACCCTCGATACCACGCGCTTTAGTGAGTACTTTAGTCATTATGATGCCAAGCTAAAACGGCAAGTTCCTGCACCTATCTTTAACGTCGAGGGACGCAGTTTTCCAGTAGAAGTTCGTTATCGTCCGCTGACCGATGAGCCAGTAAACAGCTCAGAAGATGACAGCTATGATGATTTTGAAGAGAACCTGCCGCGTGCGGTGGTTGCTGCTGTCGAGGAATGTTTTAGCGACGCGCAAAATAAAGGCCATCCCGATCAGGCTGATATCTTGATATTTGCCGCGACTGAAGCAGAAATTCGTGAAATGCAAGAAGTGCTTGAGCGCCATGGCCCACGTCATACCGAGGTGCTACCGCTGTTTGCACGGCAGACGTATGAAGAGCAGCAGCGTATCTTTCAGCCATCAGGTCGAGGTCGACGTATTGTCATTGCGACCAACGTTGCTGAGACTGCGTTGACTGTACCGGGTATTCGCTATGTGATTGACTTGGGGTTTGCGCGGATTTCGCGTTACTCGTATCGCTCACGTGTGCAGCGTCTACCGATTGAAGCGATTTCGCAAGCGGCTGCCAACCAACGTAAAGGTCGTTGTGGCCGTGTCGCGCCAGGTGTCTGTATTCGCTTATATTCTGAGGAGGACTTCAACGGTCGTCCTGAATTTACTGAGCCTGAGATTCTACGTACCAATTTGGCATCTGTGATATTGCAGATGGCCAATCTGCGTCTGGGCAGTGTCGATGACTTTGATTTTATCGAGCCACCTGATAGTAGGTTAGTCACAGATGGTCACAAGTTGCTTGATGAGCTAGGAGCCATTACGTCCAAAAAGGACAGTACTCAAGATAAACGAAACCCATCAAAACGGCAAAAGGGGCTTGATCACCTGCGCTTGACCGCAACAGGTCAGAAAATGGCACGTATGCCAATCGATCCAAGGCTGGCACGTATGCTGGTGGCTGGTTCTGACTTTGATTGTATACGTGAGATGCTTATCGTGGTGGCGGCGCTCGCTGTGCAAGATCCTCGTGAGCGCCCTGCCAACAAGCGTACGCAAGCGGATCAAAAGCATGCGGTCTTCCGTCAAGATGATTCAGATTTCTTGTTTTATTTGAGTCTATGGAAGGCACTGTTTGAAAAAGACGAAGACGGCAATAAACTGTCTGGTAATCAGCGTAAGCAGTTTGCGAAAAAGAACTATCTGAGCTTCCCGCATGTTAGTGAATGGCATCAAACGCATCGTCAATTGCTACAAATGGTGACAGATCTTAAGCTGATAGATACCAGTGATGCACAAGCGTCTGATAAAAATGTCGCTAAGAATGACCCGACTGCAATCGAAGACGAAGCGTTAAAAGCGGTCAAATATGCTAATTTGCATAGAGCGTTATTGACGGGTCTGCTGTCTATTATTGCGCATAAGACTGAAAGCCGCGGTGAGTATTTGGCAGCGCGTCAGCAAAAAGCCAAAATATTCCCAGCGAGTACGGTATTTAAACAAATACCGCCTTGGGTGATGGCGTTTGAGATGGTTGAAACCTCGCAAGTATTTATGCGTACCGTTGCCAAAATTGAACCCGAGTGGATCATCTCAGCGGCAGGAAACTTGCTCAAGTATCATTATTTTGAACCGCATTGGTCCAAAAAAACAGGACGGGTCAAAGCATACGCGCAGATTAGTCTATTTGGCTTGATCATCATTAGCAAGCAGCTGACCAATTATGAGCAAGTAAACTTGGTCGAGTCGCGAGAGATTTTCATTCGTGATGGGTTAGTGACTGGTAACTTCGGTCGTAATGCGCCATTTTTACAGCACAATATGGACAAGATTGCCCATGTTGAGCGCATCGAAGATAAGCTACGTCGCCGTGATCTATTGGTTGATGAAGAAACGCTATATCAGTTCTATGACAAAAAGATTCCTGAACACGTCGCCAGCCGCAAAACGTTTGAAGACTGGCGCGCAGAGGTAGAAAAAAACGATGCTAAGTATCTGTTTTTTACCGATGAGGATGTACTCACTAGTCAAGCACCGACCACGGGCGATTTCCCAGAAGTATGGAAGCTGGGCGATTTAAAGCTGCCACTGCGTTATGTCTTTGATCCAGCAAGTGATGATGATGGCGTGACCATACGCGTACCGCTTGCTGCATTACCACAGCTCGACGCCATTGAGCTACTATGGGGTGTGCCTGGTTGGCGCTACGAGCTGGTATTGCAGTTGCTCAAATCATTGCCAAAAGATATCCGTCGTCAGATCGTCCCGATACCTGATACCGCAGATAATTTGTTTGATGAGCTGCAGCAGCAAGGTGGACAAGGGCTGTTAAAACAGCTGTGCCAAGCGCTCAATCGCCGCGGTATTATGTCGGTGACGCCAGAGAGCTTTAGCCCTTCCACGATTGATCGTTATCTGCAGCCACAAATCTGTGTGGTCGATGACAAAAACCGCATTATCGAAAAAGGTCGTGATCTACAAACGCTACAGATTCGTCATGCCTCTGAGACCAGTCAAGCGGTGAATGAGCAACAAGGCGCGCATACTGAATTCCCTGAGCATTTTACCTTTAGCAAAAATCATCATAGTGCAGGCGTGGTTATGAAGCAGTTTGCGGCGCTCGTGGCTGATGAAGCAGGCGAAGCGGTATCGATCCATCAGTACACCGATGTCAATGCCGCACTACAAGCGCATCGTATCGGCGTATTGACCTTGATCAAAGGGAAGCTTGGCGCAAAGAAAAAACAGCTCACCAGTCAAGTGGATAAAATATTCAAACTGGCATTTGCACCGCTTGGTGATATGGAAAAGCTAAAAACAATCGTCATTGATGCTACATTGGATGCTACGCTTGAAGAGCATTATGTGTTATTTGATCATACCGAGAGCCTGCCTGAGAGCGCTGACGATATCGCAGTTGGATTGAGCGAGGAGTTACCGTTTACGCCTGAAGAGTATGCACAGACGCTAGAAGTTGTGTTAAATAACTTCTTATTGACCGGTCAAAGCGTCATAAAAACGCTGAAAAATGTTTATACGCGCTGGCAGCGTATTCGCCAGAGTCTGTTGATGTTAGACCGCGAGATATTTGGGGAATCTATCGATGATATCGAAGATCAATTAGAAGATTTGTATTTGGCTGATTTTGTTTACCGCATGGATTATAGCCATTGGCAGCAGTATCCACGTTATCTTGAGGCACTAGAGATTCGCTTAGAGCGTCTTGAGCATAATTTGGATGCCGACCTTGATGGTGTCTACGCGCTTGACTTGCATATGGAGCGGCTAGCAGGGCGTGCGGACAAAGAAGCTATTAGCGAATATCGCTGGATGGTGGAGGAGTATCGTATCCAGCTATTTGCTCAGCCGATGAAAA
The DNA here is from genome assembly GCF_024085615.1 of Psychrobacter sp. PSP. Classification (NCBI taxonomy): domain Bacteria; kingdom Pseudomonadati; phylum Pseudomonadota; class Gammaproteobacteria; order Moraxellales; family Moraxellaceae; genus Psychrobacter; species Psychrobacter sp. PSP. The sequence goes on along the minus strand of NZ_JABLTF010000006.1, from coordinate 70,150 downwards.
CTCGTGTGGCAGTTTCGCCCAAGCGTCTTAGTAAAATGTGGGATAAGGTGGGCTAGAACTAAAAGTTTCTTTGAATGTTAAGGCCGGATCAGCAATTGCTACTCCGGCCTTTTATTTAAGTAGGTTTTAATGACTCATCTTTTCTGTGAGCACGCCCATACTATAAAGCATGAACGCAATCACTGTCAGTGCTACGATAAATGGTGTCAGTATCCAAATCACCACGTTAATCAGAATTGACGGCAGCAATCCATTAAATAGTTCGAGATCTGGGGTAAAAAAATCTGTCATCACATCCACTGCACGCTTGGCAATGGGGAAGAGTAGAGTGCTGAGGGCCAGCATATAGATATATTTGCCAAAGCCTGGGTCACTCATAACGACCATAAAGTAAAATACTAAAAAATAAGTAATGGCTAGCGCCCAGCATTTGAGAGTGTAGCTTAAACGAATCATATCATTTCCTCCCCAAGCTTTTCGATAAATGTGCATAAAAAACTACGCTATATCCAATATTTTGAATATATTATATGTTATATATCGAATATATAAGAGAAGTCAATCATTTTTTATCAAAAAGCACCATAAAGCCACGTCTTTTTAGGGCGTGGATGTCAGGTATCAGTCATTATCTCCCAACATTGGGATTGTCTTGATTGCGGTTGGTACAATAAAAAAGAGCCAGTAGCTTCACTACTGACTCTCATCATTCATAAGTGTAAAAACACTAGTCAATACATTATTTATAGTCAATAACTATAGTTGGCAGTTTACTTGATACTGTTGACCATTGTCTGAGGCGATGGTCATAATGCCAAAGTCTGCTTTGGTATGCCAGTCATAGGTGGTCTTTGGGTTTACATTGTTTACATAACGTACGCCAGAGCCTGATACTGCTTGCTCTAGCGTGATTTTTGCGTCTTGTAGACCTACCTTTGGCAAGGTGACGTTTAGGTTGGCCGCTTGACCATCCGCTGCATAGGCGGCAGTAATCATGCCGTTGTCTTCACAGGTAAATGACTGAACGACTGGTTTGGCAGCAGTGGTTGGGGCGGTGGTGGTCGGAGCGTTGGTTGCACAAGCGGCTAACAAAACGGTAAAAGGAGCAACAGCAAGTAATTTTTTCATAAACGATATTCCTCAAGTTGGTAAGTGAATGTGCGTTGTTATACTGAGCAATATGATACATGTTCGAATGTAATTTCGTGTTATGGTTAGAGTCTACTAAGGTAATTATTTCTGTCTTTTTCGTGATTTGCTAAGTCCTGGTCGTTTAAGTGATTGAGCGATATTTGGTTTTTTGTTTACACTGTTTTTTTGTTTAACATAAATACCAGTACCGCCCCTAAGATGACTATACTGGCGATCAGAAAGTTGAGCGTCAGCTGCTCAGATAAAAATATCACGCCTAGTACAGTCGCAATCACAGGCACACACAGCTGAACGATCGCCGCTTGTGTGGTTTTTAACAATGGCATCGCCGTATACCAAATACTGTAACCCAGCCCTGATGCGATCGCTCCTGACGCACAGGCGAGCAATATCCCTTCGCTGGTAATACTTTCTAAGCTGATGTTTTTTAAACCTATTTCATCCAGATACATTAGGCCCACCAGTAGTAATATCGGAACGGCCACCAAACTCCGCACAAAGTTAAACCCTGTCGCTCGTAGCGGTGAGATGCATGATTTGCCGCGTATGCTGTATACTCCCCAAGCCGCACCGCTCAGTGCCATCAATGCTGCAGCGTTGGGTGATGGAACGGCCGCCGATGGCAACATCAAATACACAAATCCTGCGACTGCGACGATAAATGCCAGCCACTGTACAGCACTAAGCTGCTCTTTTTTGTAGATACCCCAGCCAATCATCGTAATCTGAACGGCCGAAGACAAAATTAAAGCACCTGTACCAGTATTAAGCTCTACATAGGCAATCGAAAAACATAACGCGTAAATGACCAAGCTGACACTACTAAGCCAACTGCCTTTGTCATTTAAGATAGCATCAACAGAAGGCTTGTCAGAGGCGAGTACTTGACGCTGTAGTTTGTAGGCGTGAATCGTCATAATAAACACTAAGCAAACAGTCGCACTGAGCAGACGAATGACCGTAAAACTCCAAGCATCTATATAACCTTCTGCCAACGCCATCCGGCAAAACAGGGAGTTTGCAGCAAATGCGATCAAGGCAATAGTAGTATAAACAATGGCTTTCAAAAATAATTCCTACAATGAATAAGGGAGCATAAAACAGGCTTGCATAGCGTTTCAATGGTGAATTTAGAATATAACGATAACGTATTTTTGAGCAAAAACAATTGCCGTCTCACAAGACAGTATATTTTGTCGTACTTGTGACAAAAAGTCTTTCTTAAATACGAATAACGATAGTTGTATTGACGATAAGGTCTGAAAATAGGGATGATGTGCTTCGCATCAAACGAACTATTAGAACATCATTCATTAAACACAATACATCAGATAAATAAATTGGAAATGAGAATATGGATTGGGCAAGTATTTTTATTCATGACACAACTTGGTCGTTTGCCGTTGAAATCTTAATACGTGTCACCGTCATGTTTGTATTAATTATCACGTTCTTGCGCTTCACTGGCAAGCGCGGCATTCGTCAGCTTTCTATCTTTGAGCTGACCATCATCCTATCACTTGGCTCTATCGCGGGTGACCCTATGTTTACTGAGGATTTGCCGATTATTCAAGCCGTACTAATCATGGGTTCAGTCATTGTTCTTTACCGAATCTGTACGTGGGTTATGATGAAATGGCAGCCTTTTGAAGACTTATTGGAAGGCAAGTCACTTTATATCGTAGAAGATAGCATGCTGGTGCTCGATAAAATTAAGAAAGGCAAAATGTCTCACGATGAGTTTTTTGCTGAAATGCGTCAACAGGGCGTTGAGCATTTGGGTCAAGTGCGCATCGGTTTGCTTGAGACGGACGGCAACTTTAGTATTTTATTGCATTCCTCTGAAAATACAGTTTACGGCATGCCGCTGTTTCCCAAGCAATATCAAGCTGTTGAGCAAGTAGAGATAGGGGCTCATTACGCCTGCATGTATTGTGGTTATGTCGAGCAAATATTAGAAGCTGATAAATGCTGCCCGCGCTGTGAGGATGATTGCAATAATTGGGCTAAAGCGTTAAACAATCAGATAGTCAAGTAGCGTAACGACTAGGCTAATATAACGATAATGCTGCCTTATCAACTAAGCTAAGGCAGCATTAATTCAAACTATTATCAGTTTATGTGACTTTATTTATACAGCGCTTGGCTTATGTGACTTTGTACCAGTCAAGTTTGCGAGTCATCACCATGACACAGGCAAGTACCATAAAGCAGAATATCGCGCCCAGTAATAGATTGAGATCTTCTGTAATTAAAATGCCGAAAAAGGCAACATATAGTCCAGCAAGTGTTGCGGTAAAGAGTAAAGCCCGTTTCAAACCGCCAAATACATAGTAGCTATACCAACCAATAAGTCCCACGCACGCGCTAGCGGCTATAGTATATACTTGCCAAAAGACAATTTGCTCAGCAAGTGGTAGCAATAGGACATAAAAAATAATTTGGTTAATAGTGTTTTTGCATGTTGGCGCCTCCTAAATGTCTTGAATCCACAGCTGCTGATACAGTTGGCTGCGGCGTTAATAGACATCATAGAGAGGAGGTAGCGAGAAAATATGCAAGGAAGATGAATAGTATGTGGAAAACCATTCTAGGGATTACCGAGATGAGCGAGCTGCGCGATTACTTGCCGGACACGTTCTTTTCTATCGCCACTAATACGCACAAAAGGTTTTTGATGCTTGCTTAATTGACTGGCAAAATAGGCGCTTATCTCATCACGTTGGTACGGACTGTCTCGCAGGTCATCAGCCACCCAAGGTATATCAACCTTAGTCAATAGTATCAAATCATAATGATGTGCCAATGCTGCTTGCTCAAGAGCGGTGGGGCAGTTACCATAATACCAATGAGAGTAGACCATTAGCTCAAACAGACTGGTATCACAAAACAAATAGCGGTTTTCATTAGACGTTTGGGTGACTTGTTTAGCCAGTTTGTTCTCTAACGCAATCTGACCTTGTGCGATAGGTAGCAGGTCATCCCATGTACAAGTAAGCTGCTCATCATCCCACTTCGCTTGCAAGTAAGTACGCATATATTCTGACACCCACAGACTATCGAAATGCGCTGCCAAATCACGGCACAGGGTTGTTTTCCCCGTACTTTCTGCGCCCAAAACTGCGACAGTAATGACAGATTCAGGCGTATGCTGTTCGAGGTTGTACACGGTAGCGTCGTTGCCATTCATAATAGGCCCAGATTGCAATGAGAGTGAAGACTACATATTGTAGCGCGGTAAAAGTAAAGCCTTTATAAAAGTATAGTGGTACTGATATCGCATTAGCAATGATCCATAGTATCCAATGCTCAATTTTGCGCCGTGCCATAAGCCACATGGCCATCAAAAACAGAGCCGTGGTGAGCATGTCAGTATAGTCCACCCAAGTGAATAAATGTACACCAAGAACGGCACCATCAAAACTAAAGCCGTTATTAATCACCGGACGGAAATAGTATATCAGCGCCACAAAAGACATGGTTGCTATTGCCAAAGCAGACAAGATAGGTACATCGCCTGCATGCAAATGCTCAATACGGACGTTGTTTGACTCATGTGTCTCTATAGGCTGATTCTTTTTGTTCTTTGACCAGTTAATCCAACCATATAAACTCATCACCGTATAGTAAGCATTGATGAACATATCGCCAAACAGCTGCCATTTCCATAGTAAATATACAAATATCGCAGTGCTGATTAAGCCAATTGGAAAGACTAAGATATTGGTTCTGCTGGCAAGCAAGACACTTGCCACACCAAAAACCACGGCAATCAACTCTAAGACGATAAATGTCGTGGAGTAATCCGCATATTGACCAAATAACCAAGTAAGAAGTTCTGCCATTAGTATTCCTAAAGATGAGCGTGTATCGATGTGTTTGGGTGGTTATACAGAGCAAAATGGCGCTAATTATAACGTAGCTATCAAAGAATGACGTGAGTCTTTGCTTATTTATCGCCAGAAACAGATTATTTGTAACAAAGCATTAGAAAAAATTTAATATTCAGGCATAATAAACACACTGATTTTAAGTTTACAGTTATTCACTGAATTTGAATGGCTATTATTTTCCACTTTTATGCTTATTCCAAGCACCACAGTAGTAGACAAGGAAGCGTATCATGACGACTTGTATCACAGGCACTGGTCTTTATATTCCACCTTACAGTATTAGTAACGAAGAGCTAGTTGAGTCATTTAACCAGTATGTTGAAAACTATAATACCGAACATGCTGAAGAGATAGCTGCAGAGACAATGACGGCACTTGAGCCTTCTTCAGCTGCTTTCATCGAAAAAGTATCTGGTATCAAATCACGTTATGTGATGGAAAAAGACGGTATTTTAGACCCTGAAATCATGGCACCAGTCATTGCCTATCGTAACTTAGGTGAAGAGCTGTCTGTGATGGCAGAAATGGGCGCGGCTGCGTTAAAAGACGCATTGGCTGATGCTGGACTTGAGGCCAACGATCTAGATGGTATTATCCTTGCTTGCTCAAACTTCCAGCGCACTTATCCTGCGGTTGCTATTGAAATCCAAAATGCCATTGGTATGGTTGGCGGCTTCGCTTATGATATGAACGTTGCGTGTAGTGCGGCAACGTTTGGCCTATCACAAGCGCATGGTTCTATCATCTCTGGTCTTGCCAAACGTGTGGCTGTGGTCAATGTCGAGATTACCTCGGCGCATCTAAACTGGCGCAATCGTGACAGCCACTTTATTTTTGGTGATGTAGCAACGGCGACTATTGTTGAAGAATTAGACACGCCAAAGGGTTATGAGATTCTAAACGCTAAGCTATTTACTCAGTTTTCGACCAACATCAAAAACGAATATGGCTTTATGGATCGCTCAGAGTATCTAGCCGCGCAAACGGAGATGTATCCAGACATCAAAGCGCCGGTCACTGATAAACTGTTTTTGCAAAATGGTCGCAAAGTATTCCGTGAAGTTTGTCCAAAGGTGTCTGAAGTTATCACTGAGCATCTGCAAGAAAATGATATACCGACCTCTGATGTTAAGATGATGTGGCTACATCAAGCTAATGCCAACATGATAGATTTGATTTTACGCACTGTCATCGGTAAAGATGCTGACAAATCAATCGCACCAAGCGTGATTGCTGAATTTGCCAATACCAGCTCAGCGAGCCCAATGATTGTATTCCATCGCTATAAGGATGAGCTAGCGTCAGGTGATCTAGGTGTTATTTGCTCATTTGGTGCCGGTTATTCTATTGGCTCAGTATTGGTTCGTAAAGTCTAACGTTTTAATACGATGTTTTTGATAGATAAAAATAGCTAAGAGTCTTCTTAGCTATTTTTTTGTCTACTAATGGTATCAGAACCAAGTATCTTTATTTAAGAATAAGTAGAGATATTTGAGAGTATAGTGACAAGATTGCTGCGAATATTGAGAAGAATGCTTAGAGGTTTTAATTTACCCCAAAAAATTTGCTATAATCACGAGCTTATTCCTCTTATCCAATTAAAAGTCCTTTTATGAAAGAATCCTTACGCCTGCGTTTAGACCAGATGGTAGACCGTTATGAAGAGGTCACCGCCTTGTTATCAGATCCTAGTGTCATCAGTGATAATAATAAATTTCGCGAATTGTCTGTCGAGCACAGCGACTTGATGGACATCACGACCTTATGGCAGAACTATCTGAATGCAGAAACGGATCAAGCCGATGCAGAAGCGATGCTAGCTGACGCGACAGATCCTGACATGAAAGAGATGATGCTCGATGAGATTGAAACGGCACGTGATACCATTGTAGAGATGGAAGAAGCGCTTAATGTCATGATGCTACCAAAAGATCCTAACGATAAGGTGCCAGCATTCTTGGAGATTCGTGCTGGGACGGGCGGTGATGAAGCAGCGATTTTCTCTGGTGATTTGTTCCGCATGTATCAAAAATACGCGCAAACCCAGGGCTGGACTGTTGAAGTTCTATCCGCGAACGAAGGTGAACACGGCGGTTATAAAGAAATCATTACTCGCGTATCGGGTAATAGCGTCTATGGACGTTTAAAGTTTGAGTCTGGCGCTCACCGTGTACAGCGTGTCCCTGAGACCGAAAGTCAAGGTCGCGTGCATACGTCAGCTTGTACGGTTGCAGTCATGCCAGAAGTTGAAATCGATGATACCGTTGATATCAATCCTGCGGATATTAAGATGGACACCTTTCGCTCAAGTGGCGCGGGTGGTCAGCACGTTAACACCACTGACTCAGCCGTACGTTTGACGCATATTCCCACGGGTACTGTGGTAGAGTGTCAACAAGAGCGTAGCCAGCACAAAAACCGTGCACATGCGATGAAAATGCTGGTCTCTAAAATCCAGCAAGCCAAAGTACAAGCGCAGGTCGATGTAGCGGACTCTATACGCCGTGACTTGGTCGGTAGTGGCGACCGCTCAGAGCGTATTCGCACCTATAATTTCCCGCAAGGGCGCATGACCGATCATCGTATCAACCTGACCTTATACAAGCTTGACTCCATCATGGAAGGTGACTTGGATGAGATTCTTGATGCACTGTTACGTGAGCATCAGGCTGACTTGATGGCCAGCATCGGCGGCGAAATGTAAGCCATAGCGGTGAACTATGCGAGTGAGGTTAAGAAGGGGTATAGCGATTAGCGTTGCCATATTCCCAAATTGGGAATATAATTGGATACTATACACTAAGTCATATGAGAGTTATTGCCAAAAGCAGTTTACGTAAATTCTGGGAACAGCCTAACAATGGTGATGCAAAAGGTCAGCTAGAAGCTTGGCATGATTTTGCACTAAAAGCCAGTTGGCAATCGCCGCAAGATATCAAAAACGATTTTAAGAATGCGAGTATTTGCGCTAATAATAGAGTCGTTTTTAATATTGCAGGCAATAAATACCGATTGGTGGTTGAGATGCAGTATCAGGCTGGTATTGCTTGGGTCAAGTTCATCGGTACTCATAGTGAATACGATAAAATTGATGTGGAGGTTGTCAATGAATATTAAACCAATTCGTAATGATCAAGATCTAGCACATGCATTTGCTCAGCTACAAGCTGTGTTTCAAGCTGATGAGGGTACACCTGAGGCTGACGAGCGTGAAGTGCTAGTAACCTTAATTGAAGCTTACGAAAACAAATATTATCCTATCGAACATGCCGAAGCTGTCGATGCTATTATTTTTCAGATGGAAAATCTAAATTTAAGTAGAAAGGATTTGACACCTTATTTGGGATCGGCAAGTAAAGTATCTGAAGTATTAAATCGTAAACGCCGATTGAGTTTGCCAATGATAAGAAAACTACATGAAGGGCTGCACATTCCTTATGAAAGTCTTATTCACTAGGTCTCCTCTATTTGAGATACTATTGTTTTGAGTATCAAATATTAACTAAAGATAGTTTACGGCTATCGTATTATGAGAGTTTTATGTCAACAAATAACCAAGACCAAACCCAAGCGCCAGAAGACACCAATGAACTGATCGCGCAACTTCAAGCCAAGCTAGATGATATCACTGCCTCAGATAAACAGCCGTACCCAAACACCTTTAAACGCACCCATTATGCAAAAGATTTGCAAACGGCTTTTGATGGTGTGTCAAAACAAGAAATTGAAGAAAAAGCGGCGAATGGTGACAAAACACAGGTCAATGTGGCGGGCCGTGTCATGTTAAACCGTGGCTCATTCATCGTTATCCAAGACATGACAGGTCGCATCCAATTATATGTGGCACGTAAAGAGCTTGATGAGGAAACGCGTGCAAGCATCAAATCTTTGGATTTAGGTGATATTGTTGGTGTGTCAGGCTATATTGGTCGCTCAGGTAAAGGCGATTTATATGTGCATATTGAAGAGATTACGCTGTTGACTAAGACCCTACGTCCGATGCCAAATAAGTTCCATGGCCTAGCAGATGTAGAAGCGCGCTATCGCAACCGTCATCTTGATTTGATGACCAATGAGACGACTCGCGATACCTTTATGGTTCGCAGTCAGATCGTCAGCGGCATTCGTCAGTTTATGCTGAATGAGCGTTTTATGGAAGTTGAAACGCCAATGATGCATCCCATTCCAGGTGGCGCGGTGGCTCGTCCATTTGAGACACATCATAATGCTTTGGATATGCCATTATACTTGCGTATCGCGCCTGAGCTTTATCTCAAGCGTTTAGTCGTTGGTGGGTTTGAGCGAGTATTTGAGATTAACCGTAGCTTCCGTAACGAAGGGGTCTCAACCCGACACAACCCTGAATTTACCATGATTGAGTTTTATCAAGCCTATGCTGATTATCATGATTTGATGGACTTGACTGAGCGCATGTTTAATCAGCTAGCGATAGATGTCTTGGGTACGACAGAGATTACCTATCAAGAAGAAGCCATCAGCCTAAAAGCGCCATTTGCTCGTCTATCCATGTCTGACGCCATTGCAAAATATGCCAAAGACTTTGATATGTCACGTATCGACGATCGTGACTATCTGGCACAATACGCCTCAGTGACCCTTAAACAGCAGGTCAAAGAGGTGTTCGGTGTGGGCAAGCTCAAAACCATCATCTTTGAAGAAACGGCTGAGCATCAATTACGTCAACCAACGTTTATTACTGAATATCCAGCTGAAACGTCACCATTGGCACGCCGTAATGATGACAATCCTGAGATTACCGATCGTTTTGAGTTGTTTATTGGTGGTCGCGAGTTGGCGAATGGTTTTAGCGAGCTTAATGATCCAGCGGATCAAGCTGAGCGCTTCCGTGGTCAGGTTGCCGAAAAAGATGCAGGCGATGATGAAGCCATGCACTTTGATGAAGAATATATCGAAGCATTGTCTTACGGTCTGCCGCCAACAGCAGGCGAAGGTATTGGTATTGATCGCCTTGTGATGCTATTTACTGACTCTGCCAGTATCCGTGATGTGATTTTATTCCCACACATGCGCCGCAAACACGATTAATGATGAATGAGTCGTTAACCAAAGCCGCTTATTAAGCGCGGCTGAGTCATAATCAAATCAGCAAGAAGCCAGACGAATGCGCTGGCTTTTTGCTATAATGAATACCGAAAAATCGTATTAAAAATAAGAATATTAATTACTTGGCACAATGGATAGCTATGTCGCAGCAATATCAAGTTTTAGCTCGCAAATATCGACCCAAAAACTTTCATGAGTTGATTGGGCAGACGCATGTCTCGCAAGCGCTGATTAATGCGATTGATTATAATCGCTTGCATCATGCGTATCTGTTTACTGGTACCCGAGGTGTGGGTAAGACGACGATTGCGCGTATTTTATCTAAATGCTTGAACTGTGATACGGGTATTACTAGCACGCCGTGCGGTGTTTGTGATAATTGTGTGGCGATTGATCAGGGACGTTTTATTGATCTTATTGAGATTGATGCCGCCTCTCGTACCAAGGTCGAGGACACGCGTGAGCTGCTTGACAATGTGCCTTATGCGCCAAGCCAAGGGCGATATAAGGTGTACCTCATTGATGAGGTGCATATGCTGTCGACCCACAGCTTCAATGCACTCCTCAAAACGTTAGAAGAGCCACCTGAGCATGTAAAGTTTTTGCTAGCGACCACTGATCCACAAAAATTACCGATTACGATTATTTCGCGCTGCTTGCAGTTCGTATTGCGTCCATTACCACAAACATTACTTAGCGAGCATCTAGCAAATATTTTAACCCAAGAGCAGGTTGGGTATACTCAGCCTGCCATTTGGCAACTGGCAAGTGCGGCTAAAGGCTCTGTGCGTGATGCATTGTCACTGACAGACCAGGCCATTGCATTTGGTCAAGGGTCACTTGATGATGCCACTGTCAATGCAATGCTTGGTCTTATTGACTCTGCCGACTTGGTACGATTGATCACAGATATTTATAACCATGACAAAACCGCTGTTGCCGCGCATATTGAGCAAATGCGCGCGCAAATGGTTGATGCAACGAGTATGTTTGATGGGCTTGCTGAGCTACTCCATCAATTGGCATTGACCCAACTGTTGCCTGAGGTCGCTCTCAATGTCAATGAGGCGCAAGCCAAAAACATCTATACACTTGCCCAACATATTAGCCCTGATGTGCTACAGCTATACTATGAAATTGTTGTACAAGCACGTGAAGGCGTCAAGCTTGCTAGTACGCCGATGCAAGCGCTTGAGATGTGCATTTTGCGACTGCTGGCGTTTCGCCCTTTGCCTGTCGATGAAGTGTTGACTGATAACTATGGCAATAATATGGCCTCTATCGCAGCAGCAGAGTCGGTTCCAAATGCTATGACGCATGAAGCCTCAGCCCCATTAGAGGCTTACGATGTTGACTACCATCCACAGCCTCTAGATGAGCCTCAAAGCACTATTGATGATAATGATGTGACACTGTCAGCGGCTACTGGCCCTGAGCCAATTGTTGAGCCTGAACCAATTGTTGAGCCTGAACCAATTGTTGAGCCTGAACCAATTGTTGAGCCTGAACCAATTGTTGAGCCTGAACCAATTGTTGAGCCTGAACCAATTGTTGAGCCTGAACCAATTGTTGAGCCTGACGCAAATGATTCTCAGTTAGCAGTACCATCAGATGAAGATCCTCGTACTTTATTACGCTGCGCCCCTCAAGAGCTGACAGGGGAGTGGAACTCGGAAAAATGGGATTACTGGCTACAGACAGCTCGTGAGGCAGAAGTGTTGGCACAGGACGAGCTGGCACTTGCCCGTCAAGGTACGATGGTAGGTCAATGTAATGGCACAGCCACTTTTTTGACCAGTGTCGATAGTAGACATTTACAAGCGACTTTCCAGCAGTTAGCTGCTAAGCTGCAGCAACAGTTCACAAGTGCAGAGATTGATTTAAAAATTGATAGTAGTATTATGCAAAGCGATAACAAAACACCAGAGCGTCGCCAGCAAAAACGTTTGGAGCAAGCCAAAACGGTTGCTGAGATGAAGTTGCGACATACACCCGTCATGCAATATTTGACTGAGCGCGGTGAAGGAAAAATGGGTAAGGTACAGCTATATTAAGTTTCAAAAAAAGCTGTTATTAACATCATTTAAAAATATAGATATGTTTTAGCAATGGTTTTATATAAAATATCAAGGTGATATTGTGCTATCGCCTTGATATTTTTTTGTTTTTTTTGAATAAGCAATTTGCCTTCTTAAAAAATGAAAAATATTTAATAACGATAATATAAATTAAAATTCGTTATAATGGTTAAGTTATATTAAAAACTGAAATGAAGTTTAGGTGAGAATATGTTGGATAATTTACGCGGTATGGCTGTGTTCGCCAGTGTGGTCGGACACGGCTCTTTTAGTGGTTCTGCTCGCGAGCTTGGTATTACTACTAGTGCAGTCAGTCAGCAAATTCGTTCACTAGAGAATGAGCTTGGCGTTGTGCTATTGCATCGCTCGACTCGTAAGCTCAGCTTAACGGAAGCTGGTGAGAGCTTTTATGAGTCGGCAAAAGATGTGGTCAGCGCGGCTGAGCAAGGTCGAATCAAAGTTAATCAATTGCGTGATGAGCTAGCAGGTAGTCTACGGGTGTCGACGACGCCTGAGCTTGGCGTAAATCATATATTGCCAGCGCTTTCTACATGGATGGCTGCGCATGATGATCTGAGTGTCACTTATCTCGCAGACAATCATTATATCGATATGATTGATGAACGTATCGACATCGCGATTCGCATGAGTCCATCGATTAATGACTCGAGTCTAAGTAGCTATCCGCTCACCGATGTGCGCCAGTTACTCGTGGCTTCACCCCAATATCTGCGTCAGCATCCTAAGATTAATACACCAAAAGATTTGGCTGATCATCAATTAATTTGTATTGAAATCATGAAAGATGCCAATCAGATTGATATGATTCAGACAGAGACCAACAAAAAAACGCGTGTAAAAATGAACTCACGTATCTACACCAACAATGTCTTCATGGCGACAACCTTAGCTAAAGAAGGTCATGGCTTGGTGAGAATGATGGAAATGGACATCAAAAAAGAGCTTGAGAGTGGAGAGTTGGTAGAGGTATTGACTGGTTATCAGTTGCCGAGCTTTGTACTATATGCCGTTACCTTAAACCGCGACCAACAACCAGCTAAAATCACTCGTTGCCTAGAAGTACTGAAGAAATATTTTCATGCAAACTAAGTGTTATGCAGACTAAATATTGGTTGTTTCAATAATCGGTCAGCAAAAAGCCTATGGATAGAGTTGTCCATAGGCTTTTTTATTACATGCTACATATTCAAGCAAGCTTTAGAATGTTGGCTTTAATAAGTTGATCAATCGTTCAGCGACTTGTGTGCTTTCATCACGGCTCATATTGAGCGGTGGTAGCAAACGTACCACATGGCCACCTGTCACATTGATGATAAGTTTTTGCTCGTCACGGGCACGATCTACCAATTGGCTACAATCCATGTCTTCAGGTAGCGCAATACCAATCATCATACCGGCACCGCGGCTACTTACGCCGTGTTGTCCTAGTGCATTGACGAGACTTTCTCGGATAAACAATCCTTCCGTCACCGCATTCTCCATGATGTCGCTATTTGCAAGTACATCGTACACGCTATGTACCACGCGACTGGCTAATGGCGTACCACCGTAAGTAGAGCCATGACTCCCTGCACCAAATAATCCATTGGCACGCCCACGTACCATACAAGCGCCGACTGGAAATCCATTTCCCAAGCCTTTGGCAGTCGTCAATACATCAGGGCGCGCATTGCTATGCTGATAGGCAAAATATTTACCAGTACGACCATTGCCGGTTTGCACCTCATCAAGCATGAATAACCAGTTATAAGCATCACACTCTGCTTGTAGCTCTTCTAAATAGGTAAAGCCATTGGCCGCAGTATTAAGACCACCTTCACCTTGGATCGGCTCTACAAAAATGGCGCAGATGTCCTCATGGTCTAACGCCGCTTGCTTTATCGCGGCAATGTCACCAAATGGCACACGGATAAAGTCGTCATCTAGAGTATAAAACCCTTCGCGGGCTTTTGGGTTAGCAGTGGCCGATAGTGATAGTAATGTACGGCCGTGGAATGACTGCTCCATCACGATGACTTTTGGGCGTGCAAAGCCTTGTTGCGACGCATACAGGCGTGCAAGCTTTAGTGCCGCTTCATTTGCTTCAGCGCCACTATTGGCAAAAAACACACTATCCATTTGAGCTGACGTACATAGTTTCTCTCCTGCGCGCTCTTGCCAGTCGATACCGAACAGATTGCTGGTATGAACCAAGGTCGCTGCCTGCTGTTGAATAGCGTCGGTCACTTGTGGATGGCAATGTCCTAATCCACATACCGCGATACCAGTTAAGGCATCTAAGTATGGCGTATCGTCTTTTGTATAGAGCCAACTGCCTGCACCGCGGGTAAAGCTGATCGGTTGACGATTATAAGTGGGCATTAGGTAAGTAGCAGACATGTAAAACATCCTTGGTATAATAAATTGAGTAAAGAGGTAGGTTATAGCTCGTCAGAAAAAGGTGTGGTTTCTGCAGGTAACGTGTATTCTTCATTTGCCCAAGCACCTAAGTCGATCAGCTTACAGCGACCACTACAAAATGGCTTATATTTGTTGTCTTGCCAAGCAGTTTGAGTGCCACAACGTGGGCAAGGGTAGGTTTTGGGTGCAGTGTTGGTATTAGAGTCAGTCATAATAAAGGTGGGAGTATCCTTGATGTTATTAGTATCATTTGCGCACGATAGTTATTTATTATCATATAAATTGTGATGAATTGAGGAGTACTAGTTGTCGTTATATTACTATTCAATTAGATTGGCTATATAATAGCATGGGGCAGAATAATGACAAAAGACAAATGCTTTAAGGATAGTAGATGATAGACAATATCGAGTTCACACATCAGCAAGCGCGTGCCTTTCAACCACAACGACTCTCCGCACCGCGCGACTTTATGATTCCAAAAATCATCAGTGATAATAAAGACGAAAAGCCGTTAATCTTGGAGATTGGAGCAGGGAAGGGCAAGCATGCACTTAGCTTTGCCCTGCAAAATCCTGATAAGCATTTGATCGCCATTGAGCGCACACGCAATAAGTTTGATGCTTTCTCAAAGCTGGCTACACTGCAAGACCTATCGAACCTAGATGCGATCCATGCAGATGCGATTGCTTGGACGGTGCATGCGCTAAAACCCAATAGTGTGGCTAAAATATTTATTCTTTATCCCAATCCTGAACAGCATAATCCCAATCAGCAATGGCTAAATATGCCCTTTTTTGAGTTTCTACTATCTCGCTTGCAAGTAGGGGGAGAGATAATACTGGCCACCAATATTCAATCTTATATGGACAATGCAGAGCATCAAGCAGCTAAGCTTTGGTGCCTACCAAATAATCGCTACCGAGTGCCTGTCGACAGCCAGCGTACGCATTTTGAAGTGAAGTACCTAGCGCGGCAGGAGGTATGCTGGGAGTTAAGCATCCGTAAGCCAAAATGGTATAAAACCCGGTTTGATAATTGGCAAGCTTAATAATAGGCGAAAAATAGCCTAAGCAGAAAAATATAAATCAGAAAAGCCGTCACTAAAGGACGGCCAAAATTTCGCACTACTAAAAACTATAAATAAGGTTTGACCAAGGTATTAGGGTTGGTATGTGCGTCAAGCACTGTTAAAAAAGTATATGCACCAATAAATTTGCGGCTAATAAACATAAATTCTTTTGGAGGAAGGTTAAATTCAAAAGATTGCATCGCACGAGTAGCTTTAGTGGATAAGCGTGAATGCAATTTGCTATTGGCCCAAATATAGCGATTTTGCTCATCCAAACAATCTGTAGGGATGTCATCGTTTTTCTCAGGATCACTGAATGGCTCGGTAGCCAATAGGAACAATGAGGCAATATCAGAGCGTACTTTATCACTCATACTATCGAAGAAATCATAACCCGTCATCGCTAGAGTCATTGCCTGATGGTTGTGGTGATATCCTGCCCTCAATAGTCCACGGGCAATCGTAAGCAAATTACTATCAAATTGACGAATTGCACCAAAATCTAGCAAAACAAGTTTATCAATATCGTCTGTACTTTCACTAACTCGAACTAAATAGTTACCAAAATTAGGATCCGTCTGCATTTCACCCCAGACAAAAATCTCTTGCATCATAATTTCGATGGCAGCTTGACCAATTGCACTGCGGCGCTCGTGAGGCAATAGCTGTAGTGCTTCAGACACGACAGTGATACCTGGCTCATATGACATACATAGCAGACGTTTTTTTGAATAATTACGATTAATTTTAGGCACGATATAACGTGGATCATTGCTTAAACGATCGTAGAAACGCTCTGTTGTTGCTGCTTCTGCTTCATAATCGACTTCATGGTGGAGTAGGTCCCGTATTTCCTCAAACCAAGCATCGAGAGCGCGCGTTTGGGGGACGATGTTACTTACCTTTAGTAGTCGCTTAAATAGGGCAAGATCAGAGTTGATGGCATCGGCCACCCCCGGATACTGAATTTTCAACACGACTTGTTCACCAGTTGCTAATACTGTCGCCCGATGGACTTGGGCAAGAGAAGCCGTTCCAATAGGAACAGGGTCAACATCGAGCTCATTTAGTTTTTCACCCAATAGCTGGCGCAATGTTTGCTCAATTGTCGGCCAGGTAAGCGTCGCCGTATCATCATTGAGCGTTTGCAAGGCACGCGTAATCTCTGGTGGCAATATATGTTCACCATAGATGGCTAGCATTTGACCAATTTTGACAACTGAACCTTTCAATTTACCAAGCTCTGATGCCAGATAACTCGCTTGAGCTTCCATAAATGCTTGGTTACGTGCGGTCCGTGCTTCTTTATTCAAAAACATGCCAGACACACTATTACCCGCCCAACGACGACCAATATTTAAGGAGGTTTTAGCAATCGACATGCGGCGATCAAACCCTGAGGTTTTTAGACTATCGATTGATTGCTTATTGTTAGAAGGTTTAGACGTATCATTTGCCATAAATATAATCATTCATCCAGTTGGTATTGATTTGCGGGTTCGAGACCTACAATACAAGGGAGATGTGATGCACGGGTATAAAATTGTATCATATAAAGTGCATGGGTTTTATGAGCGCACACAGGCTGTTGATAGTTACTTTGTAAGTCAAAATAATTGCGTGATATTTTACCGATTTAATGTTGAGAGTTGTGCTCATGTCTGGTCTATCATTAAGCCGCCATCTCATTTTTTATGAGCATTTCATCAAAAATAGACCTAAAAATGACTGTCAAAAAATAAGACCTAGCATGCATGATGCTAGGTCAAATAATGTATAGCGTATCAGTCATATTTGCTTAATCAGACATATGGAGTGAAAAACTCACGTTATCTGACAAGGATTAACTCATCAAGCATTTTCACGAGCAATGGCATGATGCCCGATATCACGGCGATATTGCGCACCATCAAAGCTAATCGCAGCAGTGACTGCTAGTGCTGCTTGCTGAGCTTCAGAAATATTATTTGCTAAAGCAGTCACGCACAATACACGACCACCGTTAGTCACAACTTCGTTCTCATTGTCATTCGAGAATGCCGTACCAGCATGAAATACTTTAACAGCATTATCGTTCGTAGTGTCCAGCTCTGGCAAGCCAGCAATCACATCGCCTTTCGATGATGTTTCAGGATAGCCTTTCGATGCAACTACGATACCTAGAGCAGGGCGGTTGTCCCATTTGGCTTCGCTAGGCAGTTGACCTGCCAACCCTTGTGCAACCAAGTCTACCATTGATGACTGCAGGCGCATCAAAATAGGCTGCGTCTCTGGATCACCAAAGCGGCAATTGAATTCAATGACATAAGGATCGCCTGCTTTATCAATCATAAGACCAGCATATAAAAATCCAGTATAAGGGTGTCCTGCGTCTTTCATCGCATCGACGACTGGCTGAATGACTTGTGACATCACTTTGTCATGAACGTCTTTGGTCACGACTGGCGCAGGTGAATAAGCACCCATACCGCCAGTGTTGGGACCCGTATCCCCTTCAAAAGCACGTTTGTGATCTTGGCTGGTCGCCATTGGCAAGATATTGTCACCATCAATCATGCAAATAAAGCTGGCTTCTTCACCTTGCAAGAACTGCTCGATGACCACACGACTACCAGCATCACCGAATTTGTTGTCCGCTAGCATATCGTCAATCGCTTCATGCGCTTGCTCAATAGTCTCAGCAACAATGACGCCTTTACCAGCAGCAAGCCCGTCAGCTTTGATAACAATAGGCGCGCCTTGCTCATCAACGTAAGCTTTGGCAGCAGTAGCGTCTGTAAATCCTTGATAAGCAGCCGTTGGAATATTGTTTTGTTCCATGAATTCTTTAGCAAAGGTTTTCGAACCTTCTAATTGAGCGCAGTAGGCTGTTGGACCCCATGCTTTGATACCAGCATCACGGCACGCATCAACGATACCAGTGACCAAAGGTGCTTCTGGTCCGACGATGACCATGTCAATATCATTGTTTTGGCAAAATTCGATAACAGCGCTGTGCTCACTGGCATCAGTAGACGTTAAGACAACGTTTTGGCATTTAGGTTCAAGGGCCGTGCCAGCATTACCAGGAGCGATATAGACATTTTCGACATTGTCATCTTTTGCACACTGCCATGCCAGCGCGTGTTCACGACCACCTGAACCAATCACCAAAATATTCATCATACCTCTTGCCCTTAGCATTAAAGTTAATAATGAGCTATTCGTACGCTCGTAGATATATCGGCATATTCTAACAAAAAAACAGTATTGATTACTATGAGTATCCACTTGCCAGCACCTAATCTCGAATGCTAATGCTATGGCATTGAACATCATTGTCTCATTAGCAAAGGTTATCGACATGTCGTTGATTCATGAAATGATGTTGTACGCTTTAGCTCGCGCCGCAGGTGCGTTAAACTTCACTATATTGATGGCATTAAATCCTGATGGCTACATATTCATAAAAATAAGAGTAAAAAAGGAGAAAGTCTTTAGACGTCATAATAAAAGAATAAGTCGCGTGACTGGATATATTGCCATTGCATCACAAGTTATAGTCGAACCACTATTAAAGTGTTACAGCGTTAGACTCGTTTAGCCTACTACCGTAGTACTTGCACTCGTCTGCCTTATACCACTTTTAATATTGATTGACTATATAAAGCCCTATATGCAATGACGGTAATTAACACAGATTGATAAACATAAATAGATAAACCAAACCTATAAAAAGGACGAAGGACAATGCCAAACTCCCTCAGTATCGCAAAAGAGCGCATTAGCCAGATAAGCGATATTGCTACCAGTTATGTACAAAAAGACAAATCGCTATTTGATCATTTTATCCATAGCTACTATGAGCCGCTGCATCAAGAAACTGCAGAGGCGATCAGTAATGCTGATTTGGCGGGCATGGCGCTACATCACTTTACATTGCTCAAAGCCTATGATTGCAGCAAACCACAACTGGCAGTATTGAATCCCTTAGCAGAAGAGCAGCACTTTCATAGCTCGCACACGGTCATTCAGATCGTGGCATATGATAGACCATTTTTAGTCGATACGATCTTGATGAGCCTTGAAGCTGAAGGTATCGATGTGCATCGTACTTACAATATCATCGTAAGTGTTAAACGCGATGAGGACGGCCAGATTACTTATGTTGAAGGCGCACATGAAAGTGCCACTTCTCATATGTCGTTGATTCATTGTGAAATTGCGTATCAAGATAATGAAAACTTGGAAGCATTACAACAAATGCTTATGTCTAAAATTGACACGCTTGATATTGTCGTTGGTGACTGGAAACAAATGCGTGCGCAGTTAAATGACATTAAAGCTGAGCTGTCTAGCAAACCACTGCCAGAAGTGTTCTACTCACAACAAGAAATCCAAGCATTTTTAGATTGGATATTAGATGACCACTTTATCTTCTTAGGTTATCGCGAGTACCGTTTAGAAGGCGGTCACGAAATCGAAGTCGCCGAACCTACTAATTTGGATTTATTTGCCATTGGTAATAGCGGTCTTGGTCTATTGCGCGGTTCAGAAGAAGACAAAATATCAGAAAGCTTCAATCAACTGCCTAAAGGGCTAAAACAATTATTAACTGAGCCGCGCGTGTTGATGCTGTCTAAATCAAGCCGTGTATCTCCGATACATCGCTCGGTATATATGGACTTTTTGGGTATCCATAAGTTCGATGATAATGGTAAATTGATTGGTGAGTATCGCTTTATCGGTTTGCTGACATCACAAGCGTATCAGCTTACCGTACAGCAAATACCGCTACTACGCGAAAAGGCCAACAAGATTATGGCCATGGCAGAATTGCCACGTGGTGGTCATGCTTATCATAAATTGATGCATGTGATTAATACCTTGCCACGTGATGATCTGTTCCAAGCCAGCGTCGAAGAGCTGTACCCAATTGTCTCAGGTATTAGCCAATTACAAGACAAAAAGAGCTTACGCTTATTTAGCCGTATCGACCATTACCAACGTTTTGTCTCGTGCTTGGTTTATATTCCACGTGATAAGTTCAACACTGAGCTACGCATCAAAGTACAAAACGTTCTAAAAGATGCTTATAACGGTCTGTCTTCAGGTTTTACCACTGAATTCAATGAATCTGCGCACGCCCGCGTCCATGTCCATGTGCGTACAGTCCCAGGTCAAGTGAATGACGTTAATATCGCGACACTGGAAGCCAAATTGTCAGCACTTATGCAGTCATGGGATGATAATTATCAAAAAATGCTACTCGATAATGTGGGTGAGCAACAAGCCAACGCTTTGACTCGTCGCTTTTTAGACTATATTCCTGCAGCTTACCAAGAGCGTTTTGATGCTCGTACCGCAGTCGAAGATACGAAGCGTCTGGCGGGACTGACCGCAGAAAACCCAATGATTTGGCATTTATACCACTCGACAGGCGATGCACGTAACCAACTTCACCTAAAGCTATACGGTCGCGAGCAGCCTGTTATCTTGTCAAAAGTACTACCAATACTTGAAAACTTTGGTGTATCGGTTATCTCAGCACAAACTTATGAGTTTGATTTGCCAGAGCAGCCTATTTGGATGCAAGAGTACGAGCTGACGCTAGAGCATGTCGATACGGTCAATATGCAAGTCGTGCGTGGTCAGTTCGAAGATAGTCTCAAGCAAATTTGGGCAGGCCGTGTTGAGAGCGATTCGTTCAATGAGTTGGTACTAACGACCAAGCTCGACACTTACGATGTCGTCGTATTACGTGCGCTGTCTCGCTATATGCTACAAGCTCGTGCGCCATTCTCCAGTGCTTATATTCAGCAAACTGTTGTTAAAAACAGTGATATCAGTGTGGCATTGGGTAGCTTGTTCGATGCGCGCATGAACCCTGAATATAGTGATGAGACGCGCCAAGAAAAAACAACGAAAATTCAAGAGAAAATCACTGCTGCGTTAGTAGATGTCGATAGCCTAGACGAAGATCGTATCTTGCGCTGGTACTTAGATTTGATCAATGCGATGGTACGTACCAACTTCTATCAAGTAGATTGCGACGGTCAACGCAAAGATCGTTTGTCGTTTAAGTTCTTGGCAGCAGACATTCCAAATCTGCCTAAACCAAAGCTCATGTTTGAGATATTTGTGTATTCACCGCGCGTTGAAGCGGTGCATCTACGTGGTGGCAAAGTCGCCCGTGGTGGTCTGCGCTGGTCAGATCGTATGGAAGATTTCCGTACCGAAGTACTTGGCCTTGTCAAAGCACAGATGGTCAAAAACGCAGTAATCGTCCCTGTTGGCTCTAAAGGCGGCTTTATTGTCAAAACCAAAAGCATGGCTGATGGTCGTGAAGCGTTCCAAGCAGAAGGCATTGCCTGTTATCAGACATTCCTACGCGGTATGCTTGATGTGACTGACAATATCGTTGATGGAACGATCGTCCCGCCAGCCAACACTGTACGCTATGATGAAGATGATCCGTACTTGGTTGTCGCAGCGGACAAAGGCACAGCGACTTTCTCTGATATCGCCAATGCACTCGCAGCAGAGTACAACTTCTGGCTGGATGATGCTTTTGCTTCAGGTGGTTCAGTAGGTTATGACCATAAAGCCATGGGTATCACAGCGCGCGGTGGTTGGGAGTCGGTCAAACGTCACTTCCGTATGCGCGGTATGGATATCCAAAACCGTGATGACTTTACCGTGGTCGGTATTGGTGACATGAGTGGGGATGTATTCGGTAATGGTATGCTGCTCTCAACGCATACTAAGCTCGTTGCTGCCTTTAACCACCTGCATATCTTTATTGATCCTAATCCAGACACGGCGGCCTCATACGCGGAACGCGCACGCTTGTTTGAGCTACCGCGCTCATCATGGGCAGATTATGAAGCATCATTGATCAGTCAAGGTGGTGGGATATTCTCGCGCCAAGACAAGACTATCGCTATCAGTCCTGAGATGAAATCGCTCTTTGATATCAGTGCAGACAGCCTTACACCGAACGATTTGATCAGTGCGTTATTACGTGCGCCTGTCGATCTGATTTGGAATGGTGGTATCGGTACGTATGTCAAAAGTGCAAATGAGACGCATGCCGATGTTGGCGATCGTGCCAATGATTCGCTACGTATCGATGGTAATGAGCTACGTGCAGCCGTCGTTGGTGAAGGTGGTAACTTAGGTCTAACCCAGCAAGGTCGTATCGAATACGCTCAAACGGGCGGACGCATATATACAGATGCCATCGATAATTCAGGCGGTGTAAACTGCTCGGATCATGAAGTCAATATCAAAATCTTACTTGGCAAAGTGGTCGAGCAAGGCGATATGACGCTGAAGCAGCGTAATGAATTGCTTGAGAGTATGACTGACACCGTAGCAGAATTGGTACTACGTCAGAACTACTTGCAACCACAAGCCATTGAGCTGAGTCATATTCGCGCCGCAGCCAATCTAAGCGATCATCAGCGCTTCATCCAAATGTTAGAGAGTGAAGGGCGCCTGGATCGTGCAATTGAGTATCTACCATCAGACGAAGAGATTACGAAGCGTCAAAAAGCAGATACCGGTCTGACCAATCCTGAGCTCGCCGTCGTCTTGGCTTATGGCAAAATGTGGGTCTATGACAATCTGTTATCATCTGATTTACCAGATGATCCGTACTTCATTAACGAGCTACGTAAGTACTTCCCAGATGAGCTTGCATCACGCTTTTTTGATGAGATGACTGAGCACCGCTTGCATCGTGAAATCATCAGCACTTACTTGACCAACAGTGTGGTCAACCGCTTAGGTATTGAGGCGCTATTCCGTCTGTTTGAGGAAACCGATCAATCCCTAGCGACTATCGTGCGTGGTTATGCGATTAGCCGTGATGTATTCAACGTATCGCGCGCTTGGCAAGCATTAGAAGCACTAGATAACCAAGTTGAAGCAACACTACTGCTGAACCTTGAGCTGCGTCTACGTGATGCGCTTGAGCGCGGTGTGGTCTGGTTCATCAACGCCTTCGGTCAAAACTTGCAAGTTGCTGATATGATTAGCCGCTTTAGCGATAGTGTTGAAAAACTGACTAAGCAAAGTGGCTTTATTGAGCAGCAGTTTGCACAGTATCTGCAAGAAGACACCGAGCGTTTGATGCAAAAAGATCTGTCTGACAACGATGCTACCTTATTTGCGATGCTACCGTATCATGTCGATGCGCTTGATGCTGCATTGCTAGCTGAGCAATATGAGCGTCCTGTTGATGAGATTGCAACCCTATACTTTGAAGCCTATCAAGTGTTGCAGTTAGATTGGATGATGGACAATATTGCCAATTTACCGCAGCAAGACTACTGGGATCGCCGTGCACGCCATGCGTTAGTGAACGAGTTGTCACGTAGCTTGCGCCTACTAATGGATGCGGTACTGTCTAAACCAGATGCCAAGCAAGCATTTAGTGAATGGAAAGCAAGACACGTCGATCAGCTTGCAGCAGTCACGACAGAGATGAATAAGTTAGATGAGCTGCATAGCAACAATGAAGAAGATCAAATTGGTCTGTCAACGCTGTCAGTACTAATGAGTGAGCTGAGTGGTTTAGTCACTAAATAATCAGTTACTCATTAAGAAATAAATATCTGTAAGTTCAAAAAAACCACCGTTCTTAATGTTTGGTGGTTTTTTATTGTCTAAACAAAATCGTTTAATCGAAAGTAGAGTAGAAAGTAGCAAACTGAATAGCTTAAATTACGAGGCTTTTTCACTGACAACTTTGTGACATCCTTGACCACTAATTCGGCTAAAGCCGCCTGAGAGCTTTTCGACCTTAATTTGGGTTAAGATACGATCTTTTAGCGCCTGTACATGGGATATCACCCCGATTAATTTTCCTTCTTGTTGCAAGTTGGTCAGCGTATCTAGCGCAATATCCAAAGACTCTTCATCCAAGGTACCAAAACCTTCATCCAAAAATAGCGAGTCCACGCGGATATTTTGGCTCGCCATTTGTGACAAGCCTAATGCGAGCGCCAGACTGATGATAAAGCCTTCACCGCCTGAGAGATTTTTGGTACTACGAATCTCGCCACCTTGATAATTGTCAATGACGTTGAGCTCAAGCGGGCTATTGTCATCACGAGCCAGCAGGTAGCGATCACTCATTTTTTGCAGCTGAGTGTTGGCATGATTAACCATCAGATCAAAGGTAAGTCCTTGAGCAAAGGTACGATACTTTTTGCCATCAGACGAGCCAATCAATTTATGTAGCTGTTGCCACACTTGTAACTTCTCTTTTTGGGCATTGATGGCATCAATCTGTGCCTGTTGCGTGCTTTTCTTATCCTCATTGTCTCGTAACTGCTGACTGATTGCACCAATTGACTCAATGCAGCTATTAAACTTCTCTTGGACTTGCGCTTGCTGCTGGATAAGCGTTTCTTTATCGTCTGTTGTCAGCGGATTAGCTTGCTTATCTTCTAATGCTTTCTCGGTTTCTTTCAATAAGGATTGCGCTTGCTTGTGTGCATAATCAATACGTTCTTGCTGCTGTTTGAGTGCATTACGCTCATCCATAGGCAAGCGCGCCGCCAAAAATTCTGCTTCCGTATCAAAGCTGGAGGAGGCAAGTGCCGTTTGGAACTGGTTTTCTAGAACCTGCACGGTATCAGCTGCTGCTTTGATTTGCTGGGTGATCTGCTCTCGTTGGTCTTTTAGCTGCTTGAGCGTGTATTCAGCACTGTCTAGTTGTCTTTGGGCAACGGACTGATCGGTTTTCGCTTGTTCTAATGCCTCGCGCAAACGCTGCTCTTCTGCATCGGGATCTTTGTCGGCGAAGACATTGACTCTGTGTGTTTGTAGCTGCTCAAGCGCCTTTATTTTTTCAATCACGAGTTGAACCAGACTATCAAGCTCCTGTTGGTCTTTATCCAACTGGGTTTGTTTGGTATCGATCTGTATTTCTAGACCGCCTAGTTCTGTCGCTAGCTTTTGCTGATGCTCTTTATAATTATTAAGCTCATTTTTTATGGTTATAAGCGCTGCGTGCTGCTGACGCAATGTCGTGATATGCGTATGATAATCCGCCTCGTTTAGGATAACTTGGCTATCAATACTTTCCATCAGGGGATGTAAAGTTGGCTTCGAGGCGCGTATCTGCGCGATTGCGTTTGACTGAAACGTGCCAGCCGCGTATCTTTCTAAGAGCTGAATGATGTCATTTTTAAGGGTGGTTAATTCAGAGAAATTATCGTGAATGTGTTTATCTGTATTATTTATACTCACGGATGTTATTTTGATATTCGTCTCAATCCCATTAATATCGCTTGCCAGCTTATGCTGCTGTTGTGCTAATGCGCTAATGTCCTCGCGCATGGTAGCGAGCTTCTCGCCAAGCCTCTGATAATTGGACAGCGTGCCTTTAAGTGATGCTTTACGTTCGGTCAATTGATGTTGAGTGCTCTTTAACACCGGTATTATATCTACATGTGTCTCAAATTGCTGCAATGGTTGTATCATTGCCGCGATAAAAG
This sequence comes from Psychrobacter sp. PSP, assembly GCF_024085615.1. Lineage (NCBI taxonomy): Bacteria > Pseudomonadati > Pseudomonadota > Gammaproteobacteria > Moraxellales > Moraxellaceae > Psychrobacter > Psychrobacter sp. PSP. The sequence continues at coordinate 43,959 of NZ_JABLTF010000006.1, read as the reverse complement.
GTGAGTAGTTTTCCTTCAGGACTAAACTCACTGACTGCTTGATATCAGCTGCCAGTTTTTGTGCTTGATCTTGTAGTAGGTTTTTCTGATTTTGCTGTCGCTCAAGCTGCTGCTGTTTGGTTGCTTGACTGATACGATGTACAGATAAGCTGTTTTCCAAATCGGATATGGTGGTGTCCAGCTCTATCATTTGTTGCTGAATCTGATCTGCTTCGGTATCTGATATCAAATGCGGGTGGTTTGCGCCATAAGGATGCTCAAGCGATCCGCACAGCGGGCAAGGATGACCGTCTTTTAGATCAGCAATGTGGCTTTCTAGAGTGGCTACTTTTTGTAGTAGATATAACTGTGTTTGTTTGTCTTGCCGCTTGTCTTTAGTGGATTGGATAGTGGATGATTTATTAGTAATGATATCAGCCAGCACTACCAGATCGTCTTGTATTACTGGTAGCTCAGTGTCTATATCTTTGATCTGTGCGCGAAGCTCATTGAGCTTATCTGCTTTTGACTCTATTTGTTCAAGCTGACGATCGAGGCCATCTATCTGTTCTTGTTCGCTGTGTATCTCAGGTAGAGACTGTCTTTCAATTAATTCGGCTTGCTTTTGTTGTAATTCCTCGATCTGAGCTTGCAGAGCTTTTTCTTTAGCCGCTTGATCCTTTTGTAGTGGATACAAGGTTCTAAGATGGCTTTGATACTGGTCTGTATTGTGTTTTTGGTTGGCCTTGTTGATATTTAAATCAGCATTGTCTTGGAGTAGTGCTTTTAAACTGGTGCAATAACTCTTAAAATTAGCAATATCGCCGTCGATGTCATTTAAGTCATTTGCACCATTAAGATTGCGCGCTATATCTGCTAATTGGGATTTATTTTGTACTGCTTGTTGTTGATGGTGATCAATCTCTAGGCGTAAGCGCTGAGTATGGTCCGATAAAGTATTCTCCCTTTGCTGCGCTTCTTTTAATCCCTGCGTTTGCTGCGTAATGTCGATATCTAGCCTACGCGCTTCTCTAATATTAGGTAAGGTGGATCGCAGCGCCTCATCAGCGGCTTGTACGCGAGTTTTTACGGTATCTAGCAGCACGTTCGCTTGGTGTAAGTTATTCTGTGTTTGCGGCAGCGTATCGTTAATTCCTTGCTGTTCATTTTGTAAACGTTTTAGATTATTGCGGTCAGAGGCAAGCTTTCCGTATTGACTATCAATCTCCAACGCCTTATTGGCAGCGGTTAAGCGGGTAGCGTCATGGATAAAGTCTTGCTGAGCTTGCTGAGCCTGCGCTAGATCATTTTGATAAGTGTTCAGTTTTTCTTTTGATTCTGTGACGCTATCTAGCCACTTTATCTTTTCGACCAAATCTTGAATTTCTCGCTGCTGCGTACTCTGGGTGCTTTGATATGACTGCAAATCGGCTCTTAATTGACCTTCTTCTTCGGTATCTAAAAGTGCCAAGCCATCTAAACCATATTGCAGTTTACTCAATATCTCTTCTTCAGTGCGCTTCTTATTATGAACATGTGTTGAAATGGTGGCATAAATATCAGTGCCTGTAATTTTTTCTAAAATATCGGCACGCTCGTCAGCTTTTGCCTTCAAAAAAGCTGAAAAACTGCCCTGAGCCAGCAATATAGAGCGAGTGAACTGCTGAAAGTCCATCCGAGTCAGTTCAATTATTTTATTTTTGGTATGTTTTAGCGTGCTCTCTAACAGCTCATCTTTTTTTGATGAGTCATCAACGTTTATCTTAGCAATTTCATGAGTGGCGTCTTGCAGATTGCCATCTGCCTTATTATAAGCACGGCGCTGTCCCCAACGGCAGCGGTACTGCTCACCATTTAAATCAATCACGACTTCAGCGAAGCATTCCGCTGTTTGCCGCGTCATTACTTCATTGCTGCTTTTGCTGATACTGTTGATCCTTGGTGTTTCACCATATAGCGCCAGACAAATCGCATCTAAGATGGTGGTCTTGCCAGCGCCTGTTTGCCCAGTAATGGCAAAGATGCCTTCATTCAAAAAAGCAGGATCACTAAAGTCAATGTGCCATTCGCCTTTTAGGGAGTTGAGATTTTTTAGTCGCAGTTCAATCAGTCGCATGAGCAGGTCTTATTTTTAGATAGGTCTATAGAGTGGTTATCAAAGTAGTTGACATGAGCGGCTGTTATTCCGCCTGAGTGTCTTCATGACGCAAGTTATATATGATTTGCTGATAGGCTTCTCGCAGGGCGTTTTTTTGTTCATCTGCGACCTTGTTCAGAAGCAGACAGCGCTCAAACACCTCTTCCTCATCCAAGTCTTGTAGTGTCTCAGAGGTTTGCTGCTGGTTTAGCACTTTATTATAAGTGCGGGTATTTTTTATTTTTAGTACCTCACACCGCAAGCCATCTACCATCGCCTGGATATGCTCACGTAACTCGCTGACCAGCTCGTCACCTGTGTAAATCACTTCGAGCCAAACAGACTCCGTGTCATCTAAAGACTGAGCAGTACTATCAATTTTCTGTTGGATAGACTGTAGATCACCTGAGACTTGTGCCAGTTTTTGAAACGTGGGAATAGGTAAGGAAGCGATCTGCATCTGACATGATTTGTCAAAATGTAGTCGCTGCGGTGGAGAGGTCATTTTTGAGTCAACATCATTTGAATTGAGGTCATCAACCTTGCTTTCTTGCTTTACATGGTGTTCGTCTACATTGCTTTTGTCGCGGCCCTCATTGTTTACTGAATCATCAAAGCCAAACAAATCATCCATAAAACCACTCGTCTGATTGGCTACTTTTTTAGCCGCTTTTTCTACCGATGTTTCAATTGTAGCAACTGTACGGGTGATCTGAGGCGCATTGCTTGCAATGGTACGAGCAGCGGTATTGTTTGACATTGGTTTTTTATCACTAAACTCGTTTTTTACTGCGCCAAACTGTATGAGCAACACTTGTTTTTGCTGGCGCGCCTCACCAAAACCCATGGCAATCGGCGAGCCTGAATAGCGAATGGTCTCACGGCCGCCGACCCGCTGCGGGACATGCAAATGCCCAAGGGCGACATAGTCAAAACCCTCATCAAACATATCAGCGGAGATTTTGCCAAGTGAGCCAACATAGAGATCGCGCACGCCGTCATCATCGGTTGTTTTGCCACCAGCGGCGAATAGATGACCTGTGGCAATGATAGGGATATGCCGTTGATGAGCTTTTATTAATTTGGCCTGCTGTTCTCTAGCAATCGCTGCTACTTCATCATAGTGGGCGCGAATACCTTTGATAACATTGGCGTCTTTGCTATCCGCAGACTCGCCAGCGCTACTGCTACGTACATCACGGTCGCGCAGGTAGGGTACAGCGGCGATAATGCAATGAGGATTGTTATCATCATCACCTAAGACCAATACCTCATCTTCTAAATCATCACAAGCAGTCCCAATCACATGGACATTCAAAAATTTGAGCACATTGCTTGGCGCATCCAAAAATGTCGGTGAGTCATGATTGCCTGCGACGATGATGATATGCTGGCAACAGGAGCGTGAGACTCGCCCCAAAAACTCATAATACAGAGCCTGCGCTCGGTTGCTCGGTGTCATGGTGTCAAAAATGTCACCGGCGACAATCAGTACATCGACGTGTTGCTCGCTAATGGTGGTTTCAAGCCAGCCCAAAAACGCTGCAAACTCATCATAACGCATACGGCCATAGAGCCTGCGCCCCAAGTGCCAATCGGACGTGTGCAATATTTTTAAAGGTCTAACAGAGATATATTTAGAAGCAATAGATAGGGGCATAGTTTGGCTTATCATTAAACGTCAGAACATTAATTAGGTAGCTTCCATTCTAGCAAGAATCGTTGAGGTTTTCTCTGTTGCAAAAAGAAAACCCTACCAATAGATAATTGACAGGGTCGCTTTGCGGTACAGGTAATAATAAAACACAGAGGATTAATCGATGATGAGGTGCTCTAGATCGTCCCCTGAATTTGTCGCAAGATTTGCAATCATCGATAGCGCATGAGCTTGTTGATCTATGGACTGTTTGACTGCTTCACCTCTTGAGCCTTCACGTAACCAGTTTTTAGCTATATCATCGCTGCTTTGGTTGTGCTGCTGATTTTGTAAATTGTACCAAGCCAAATCATGATGCAAGCTGACCACGTCGCCCATAATAAGCAGGGCAGGCGTCGGCAGCTGAGCGGTTTCTTGCTGACTGACGATGCTGGCAAGCGTACCTGTTAGGACTTGCTGATTGGGCATACTGGCATTAGAGACAATGGCAATTGGCGTATCAGCGCTACGACCAGCGTCAACCAAGCCTTCAGTCAAGCGCGCCAGCGAATGCAGACCCATATAAAAGACCACCGTCTCATCGGTGTTCAAGAAGTTTTTAAAGTTGTTGTTGGGCGTGCCTGCCTTCAAGAATCCTGTCACAAAACGTACGGACTGTGAGTGGTCACGGTGAGTTAAGGGTATGCCAGCATAGCTAGCAGCGGCATTGGCAGCGGTGATCCCTGGTACGACCTGATACGGCACACCATGAGCGCGCAGGCTTTCAATTTCTTCACCGCCACGACCAAAGATAAATGGATCGCCACCTTTTAATCGAACCACACGCCGACCTTCTTTGGCGCTATTGACCAATAACTCATTGATGCCAAGCTGCGCGACAGTATGGTTACTGCGTTTTTTACCGACAAACACTTTGTCTGCATCACGGCGGCAAAGATCCAGCACTTGTGGAGATACCAATGCGTCATAGTAGACAATATCTGCTTGCTGCATCAAACGCAGCGCTTTAAATGTCAAAAGCTCTGGGTCACCAGGGCCTGCGCCAACGATATAGACTTCGCCTACGGGGGGTGATTTTTTTTCTGACTCGTCTGATAGCGTAGGCGTTGTATTTTCCGCAGCATGGGCTTTATCATGAATAGCAGCGGCAGTACTATCTAAATCCGCTTGCAACTGAGCAGCCGCTTCGGTTTCATTACCAGCAAACATCAACTGGCTGACTTGACCCTCAAACGCACGCTCCCAAAATTGGCGGCGTCCCGTCAGCGTTGGTATTTTGGACTTTACCTCGCTGCGAAAATCTCCTGCCAGCTTGGCCAATTTACCATAGCCTTGCGGGATTAAGGTCTCAAGGCGTGCCCGTAATAGCCGTGCCAATACAGGCGCTTTACCATTTGATGAAATGCCGATGACAATAGGGTTACGATCAATAATGGCTGGAAAGATAAAATCGCACAATGGCGGCGTATCGACCACATTGACCGGGATATTTAGCTCAGTCGCATCTGCGTAAATCTCATGGTTAAGCGCTTCATCGTCAGTCGCGGCAATGATCACGCGAGCGCCTGACATATAGGATTTGTGATAGTTTTTTTCAATCAACTCGTGCTTATTGTCGCTCAGTAACTCTCGTATTTCGTGGCTGATATCAGGCGCAAGAATCGTAATGCACGCGCCAGCACGGCTGAGCAAGTCCGCTTTACGCAGTGCCACTTCGCCGCCGCCCACGATGAGCACTTTACGGCCTTCTAATTTAAAAAATAGCGGGAAGGTGTTCATAGTGTCACCATATATTGGATTATTTATTATAAAAGTAGAAAAGATATAAGGAATGCCGCCATTATGAGGTATCACAGACACACTCTCACCTAATGAATTGGCATTAGTATATTCATTTTTGAAATATTAATTGATATTTTTCTGGCTAATAGGAATAGATTAAATGACTTTCTTAAATCAATAAATTATCTAATACTCGCTAACATATCCCAAAATTAGGGTGTGCTAGCATGTCTTAAGATCATTAATCGTATATCAATAATTCACAATATTTAAAAAGAGTAAGCATACTATGAAACTATAAGACAGAGTGGCGATTATATTTGGTGGCACTTCAGGGTTGGGCGCGGCGACGGCAAAGGCGTTTGCTAATGAAGGTGCTAAAGTCGTCGTCACAGGACGCGATGAGGTGGCGGCGCTATTATTTAGGTCGCAAATAGCTTTAGTAGTTGCAAATATGATCGTCAATCATAAAAAAGCCCTCTCTTAAATTAAAGAAAGGGCTTTTTTCATTCAGAAAACACTAAAATAAAATTACAGCTGCGTGTGCAGACCGCACTCACGGCTTTCTTCTACCTTAGTTGGATCAAAGTAGTCATGCTCGTTTGGCAAGTTGTGCTCATCTAAGTACACGTCCAAATCAGCATCGGTTTTTTCAAACAATGGCGCTACTTTCAATACACCGTCTTTTGATAAGCTAAGTACATCAAGCCCTTGACGGAACTCGGTTTGGTCTTTACGAATCGCGTTAAACCATACGTCAGGCTTTAGCTCAGCAAGGGCGCGGCGGAATGGCTCAAGTTTCACTTGTTCAGTAAACTCGCCATGTTGCGGGTTATCAATGCCTGGGATACCATTCATGGTTGAATCACGGTGTGCAGCGGTTTGTTTTGGGATATAAGTCACGACGTTGAGATCAAGATCACGAATCAATTTGTTGGCAAATTGATAGGTCGCATCGGTGTTATAGCCTGAATCTACCCACAATACCGTGATGTCAGGGCGCTGCTTGGCAACCAAATGCAAGATCGCTGACTCATAAGGACGGAAGTTGGTGGTGATGATTGGGTTTTTGGCTTGCGTCAATGCCCACTCAACGATTTGCTCAGGTGATTTACCTTGCAAATCTTGGTTTGCTTGGTCGATATCTAGGTTTGGGTGTAATTGGCTCATAATACATTCCTTAATAATTGTTAATATAAAAATCGAGTTTAGGTTTTTGAGAACATCGGTAATGCTGAAGCGTCTCGACCATCATAGCTACTGGCTAGGGCAGTGAAGGCTTGGCTAATATCAGATTTAGCATCATGCTCATTGAGTACAAAGCTAGTAGCACCAGCGCGCAGCAAATAAGCGATTTGATCACGACCAAACGCGCCTGCCATGCGAATATCACCTTCATAACCGAGCTGACGCAGAGTCTGTGCAAAACTAAAACCGCGACCATCCACAAAACTTGGGACATGAATGACGATCAAGTCTTGCGTCAATAAAAAGTCTTTTACATCAGACAGATCATCAGCATCGGTGTTGGATGTGATCCACACACCCAATCGGCTGCTGTGCTGCTTGAGGATATCAAATACTTGCGCGAGCAAACCGTTTGCCAGTTTTCCATCAGCATTTAATAAATCTGCTAATGGGACAAGTACATCAACTTTTTCTTGTTTGTGTAACAGCTCAAGTAAGGTCAGGTTTGATAACGCGATACCGTCAGGCAGCTGCGCTGTCGCTAGTGCTTGCCAAGTATCTTCGCCACTGATGTCTGCGCCATGGCTATCGAGCACATGATGATTAGCCATAGACCTTCTCCTTAAAGGGGGCGATACCAACGCGGTCAATCACGTCACCAAAACCCTCAACATCTTGTTCGTTAGTGCCGCGTATATCGAGATACACATCTAAAATGGTTTGTAAGGTGCTGGCCACATCATCCGCTGGCACCGCTTTTCCTAAGATTTTGCCCAATTTGGCGTCATTACTAGAGTTACCGCCAAGGCTAATCTGATACCAGTGCTCGCCTTTTTTGTCCACACCCAAGATACCGATATCACCTGTGTGATGGTGGGCGCAGGCATTCATGCAGCCTGACATGTTTAGGCGAATATCACCAAGATCATACAAGTAATCTAAATCATCAAACTGCTTTTCGATTTGCTCAGCGATATTGTGCGTAGTCGCATTGGCCAGTGAGCAATAATCCCAACCTGGGCAGACAATCATGTCGGTTAGGGTGTTGATATTGGCACGTGCTAAATGCAAATCTGACAACTGCTGCCACAATTCATAAAGCTCATTGGTTTGCACATCAGCGAATACCAGATTTTGCTGATACGTACCGCGCAACTCACCAAAGCTATAACGATCAGACAAATCGGCAAGCGCATCCATTTGCGCATCGCTCAAGTCACCTGATGGCACATAACGACCGTCCACCAGTCCGGCTTTTAAAGAGATTACGACCGCACGGTAACCGTCCACCTTATGTGCCACAGTATTCTGGTTATACCAATTGGCAAAGTCTTTATCAGCGTTTAGTTGTTGTTGTAACTCAGACTGTACTGCGAGCGCATCAAATGATTGATAATCAGGCATGCTAAAGTAGCTGGCAGCGGTGTCAAAATTGTCATCCGTCAAGGTCAGCGGACCGTCTTTGGTGTGCGCCTCCCACTCAGCTTCTACCAGTTTGGCAAACTGATCGCCGCCTAAGCTGTCGACCAAAATCTTGATACGGGCTTTGTATTTATTGTCACGACGACCATGCAAATTATAGACGCGCAAAATCGCATCAAGATAACTGAGCAAATGCTCGCGCGGTAAGAACTTGCGAATTGTTTTACCAATAATAGGCGTACGTCCTAAGCCACCACCAACGATCACTTCAAAGCCAAGCTCGCCTGCGTCATTGGTAACGACGTGCAGACCCACATCATGTACTTGCGTTGCCGCACGATCCGCTTCGGTACCGATGACTGCAATTTTAAATTTACGTGGTAAAAAAGCAAACTCAGGGTGGAAGGTTGACCACTGACGAATGATTTCGCAATAAGGACGTGGATCAGCGATTTCTTCCTTATGGATACCAGCGTAAGGATCGGTTGTGGTATTACGAATACAGTTGCCTGAGGTTTGGATGGCATGCATCTGTACCGTTGCCAATTCTGCCAAAATGTCTGGCACTTCTTCTAGTTTTGGCCAGTTCAGCTGAATATTGGTACGAGTCGTGAAATGCCCGTAGCCTTTGTCGTATTTGCGGGTAATCTCAGCCAATTTGCGTAGCTGATAGCTGGCAAGCAAGCCGTAAGGAATGGCAATACGGAGCATCGGTGCATAACGCTGGATATACAAGCCGTTTTGCAATCGCAGTGGCAAAAACTGCTCTTCTGGCAGCTCACCTGCCAAAAATCGTGCGGTTTGGTCGCGAAATTGGGCAACTCGTTCGTCTACTAACGTCTGGTCAGCGTAATTATATTGATACATGACGTAATCTCAGTTTTGTTTTTGGTCTTAAAAGCAGCGATGGCAGCAATCTAATATCTGTGCTCGTAGGTGATAGACTTTACCACAAATCGCAATTTAAACAATTCAGGGTCACATCATATAAGCTTCTATCTATAAACATAAATTCCTTTCAGACATATCCATATCCAAACACAGCATAAATTTTCATAACGAAAGTTAGGTAGCCTATGCTTATCAAATTTAACGCCTGATCACTAGTACGCTACTTCTTATCTATCGACGGCTTTCTTCTCAGTTTTGTATATTTAATCACTTTCGTATTTTTGCTCATCTCTTCCAACCATTCTTTCTAATAAGAGGTTTTAATAACGATATGTCTCAGACCCAGATTCAGACCCAAAGCCAAACTCAATCAAAGTTGGTTCCACCACATGGCAGTGCCGAGCTAAAGCCACTGTTGTTAGAAGGCGAAGCACGCAAGCAAGCCCTAGAGCTTGCCAGCACCTTACCAACCATTACCTTAAGCTCACGCGAGCGTGGTGATCTGATCATGTTCGGTATTGGCGGCTTTACACCATTAAATGGCTTTATGAATAAAGCTGATTGGCAAGGTGTGGTTGACAACATGCGCTTGCAAAGTGGGGATAATAAAGGTTTGTTTTGGCCCATTCCGATCACCTTGTCTGCACCAAAAGCGACGGCGGATAGTTTGAGTCAAGGCGACAAAGTGGCATTGGTCGCACAAGATGGTGAAGTTATGGGCATCTTAACAGTAGAAGAGACCTATACCATTGATAAAGAACACGAGTGTCAGCAAGTATTTACCACCACAGATCCAGAGCATCCAGGCGTCCAGCAAGTGTTGGATCAAGATGAGGTCAATATTGCAGGTAGCGTAGAAGTACTGAGCGAGGGCGAGTTCCCAACGCGTTATCCTGGTATCTATAAAACGCCCGCGCAAACGCGTCAAATCTTTGAAGAGAAAAACTGGAAGACTGTGGCGGCTTTCCAAACGCGTAACCCGATGCACCGCTCACATGAATATCTGGCCAAAATCGCAATTGAGATCTGCGATGGCGTGATGATTCATTCATTGCTCGGCGCACTAAAACCAGGTGATATTCCAGCAGAAGTGCGTCAAGAAGCCATCAAAACCTTGATTGATAATTACTTCAAACAAGACACAGTCATTCAAGCGGGTTATCCATTAGATATGCGCTATGCTGGTCCACGTGAAGCCTTATTACATGCGTTATTCCGCCAAAACTATGGCTGTAGTCATCTGATCGTTGGTCGCGATCATGCTGGTGTGGGCGATTACTATGGCGCGTTTGATGCACAAACCATTTTTGAACAGGTTGGCAAAGACGATCTCATCACCCAGCCGCTAAAAATTGGCTGGACCTTTTGGTGTAATGCGTGTCAAGCGATGGCCTCTGATAAAACTTGCCCGCACGATGCAAGCGAGCACGTCAAAGTCTCAGGCACTAAACTGCGTAAAGCGCTATCAGAAGATCTGGAGGTACCCGACAACTTTAGCCGTCCAGAAGTGCTAGAGATTTTGCGTAATTACTATGCCGGTATTGCTAAAGAAGAACGCGCTGAGGTTAAGCTGACTGGCGCTTCTGCAGTTTAAGATAGTTTTAAAATCTTCAAGCATAAAAAAGGTGTCAGACTTATGGTCTGGCACCTTTTGTTTTTGTCATTTTTAGCATCTCTCACCGCAGTTAGCGTGAGCTATCAAATCGCTAAATCTTCTGTCAGTTTTTGATATTCTCCCGCAAGTGAGGCACCGCCTGAGCAAAAGTAATTCAGCGCATATTTATTTGGGCTATCAATCGTCAGCATATTGTCTTTAAATTGAAAAAAGACGGTGCTGTCATTTGCCTGTGCCTGAAAAATTGTACCGTGTGCCGCGTCTTGCCCCATTAATGTCGCCTTACCATCAAACTGACAAGTCTGTTTTTTGATATCGCTACGCGAGCGAACTTTTATATCGATTTGTTGGTCACTCTCTGCACGCACCATGACGCCAACCCAGTCATAGCCTTGTGCGCGTTTGTCATAATCCGCAGAAGCATAATCACCAGAAATATAGTCTTTCATAACATCCACTGGAATTGAATAAACCGCTACAGCATTGTTCGCAGAACTCTTCACCGCGGGCGTCACATTATGACAACCTGTTACGGCAGCTAGGGTAGTGGCTATCAATGTTAATGCTGCAATAGAATGTAAGCGATGGGACGAAAGAGTCATAAAAAGGCCTTTGGTTAAATAAGACGGTAAAATGGATATAGCATTGGCGCATGGGCCCTACCATATAGAATGAGGGTACAGCCTAGCTAAATTATAGCCTATTTAATAAGCCTGCCTGCAATGATTTACCTCACGTTTCCCATAATTTCCTAAAAGCACATGCTAAGTGCTTATGCCAACATCAAGACTTGATAAGCGGATTCGTCACTAAGCGTTTGCTATTTATGCTGCTAGCATAGCTTTCATCATCCGAAAACCGAAATCAACAGAGTAAAAGTCAAAAGAACCAAGCTCAAATGATTGTAAGCCCTATGATGATGGTCAAAATTTTGACAACACGCTTCTACCACCTTTATCGAGAGCATCATGCAAAAAAAATTCCAAAAATTCCGCATGGCTAGCATCCAGCCAACCAATAATAAACACATAAAAGCGCGGGTACTTACCACTAGCGGCATGCTCGCAGCAGCGATCATGATGACAGGTTGTAGTCCAACCGAAGAGGCGCAAAACGAGGCAGAAAACAACGCTAATGGTGAGACGCAGGATGTCAATCTACTCAATGTCTCCTATGATGTATCTCGCGACTTTTATAAAGAATATAACGCGCTATTTAGCACTGACTATCAAAAAGCCCATCCAAACAGCAAAGTAAATATCAATCAGTCGCATGGCGGTTCAAGCAAGCAGGCGCTCTCTGTTGCCAATGGTTTGCAAGCAGATGTGGTCACCTTTAACCAAGAAAGTGATATGAATCTGTTGGTGGAAAAAGGTTTAGTCGCTTCTGATTGGCAGCAGGCACTACCCAATAATGCTGTGCCGTACACCAGCACTATGGTGCTACTGGTTCGTGCAGGTAATCCAAAAAACATTCAGGATTGGTCAGATTTAGCCCGTAACGATATCGATGTGGTCACGCCCAATCCCAAGACCAGTGGTACAGCGCGTTATGCCTTTTTGGGTGCTTATGGCTATGGCTTGCACCAATTCAAAGAAAACAGTAGCGACAACCCTGTTAAAACCAATGACTTTATCAAAAAGCTGTTGGCAAACGTGGTCACTTATGACAATGGCGCACGTGCTGCGACGACCAGTTTTACCCAGCGCGGTCTAGGTGATGTACTCATCACCACCGAAAATGAGGCGAATTTGGCCGCTCAGCAATTTGCCATGGGTCAGGTCGATATTGTCTATCCCAGTTACACGATTACGATTGCCAACCCAGTAGCAGTCGTCACGGCAGTGACTGATAAAGCGGGCAAGACCGAAGCGGCAAGTGCCTATCTAAAAGGATTGTGGGACAAGCCTGCACAAGAGCTGATGGCAAAAATGTATATGCGTCCGAGTGATGAGCAAATACTTGCCGCCCACAAGGACACATTACCTGATATTGAAACGTTTGAGCCTGTCGCCGTCTTTGGCCCATGGGCAGAGATTATGGATACTTTCTTTGTAGACGGTGGTCGTTTCGATCAGCTGGCAAGTACTAAGTAGTCGTTAATTTCTGGCTTGTAGAATGATCTGTCTTGGCCGTTATCAGTGAAACACGGACAAGATAGATAAGACGTATCCAATGTTAAAATCAGAAAACAGTTGGTTATGCGTATATAATTTTCATAAATTATTGATATGATTGGCTTTGCCTGCTTGTTATTCCCTTTTGGCAATAACATACGCATATTCATCATTAAACATAATAAGATGGCGCTGTTAGCATACTTGCATTACACAACAGACATCTTTGAGGTATTTATGACAGACGTAGCTCGTTATCAACAAAAGAGTAAAACCCTTAGTGCCTTGAGCATTGCTGGCGTTGCTCTGACATTGGGTCTAGCTGGCTGTAGCAACAGTGAGACTACTGAGGCGGCAGCTGACGGTTCAGCGACGACAGAAGGGCAGAATATTGAGCTACTCAATGTCTCATACGATGTGGCACGTGACTTCTATAAAGACTACAACCCTTTGTTTGTTGAGCACTATAAAGCTGAGCATCCAGACAGCAAGATTCTAATCAAGCAGTCACATGGCGGCTCAAGTAAGCAAGCATTGTCTGTCGCAAATGGTCTACAAGCCGATGTTGCCACCATGAACCAAGGCTCTGATATCGAGCTACTTGAGAAAAAAGGCTTGGTTGAGTCAGATTGGGAAAGCAAATTCCCTGATAACGCAGTGCCGTTTACCAGTACGATCGTATTTTTGGTACGTAAAGACAATCCAGAAAATATCAAAGACTGGGAAGATTTGACCAAAGACGGTGTTGAGATTGTCATGGCCAATCCAAAGGTCACAGGTAACGGTCGTTATGCATTCTTAGGCGCTTACGGTTATGGTCTACATGCTTTTAATCAAGATGAAACAAAAGCTCAAGGCTACGTCAAAGACATGCTAAAAAATGTCAAAGTCTATGAAAACGGCGGACGTGCCGCGACAACGACTTTCGTACAGCGCGGTATCGGTGATGTATTGGTCACTTTTGAAAACGAGGCCAACCTTGCAGCGACTGATTTTGGTGCGGGTCAAGTAGATATCGTTTATCCAAAATACTCAATCAAATCAGAAAGCCCTGTGGCAGTTGTGAAGACGGTAACAGACAAAAAAGGTACCACAGACGCGGCCAAAGCGTATCTTGATTACTTGTGGAGTGAGCCTGCTCAGCAACTAGCAGCCGATTTATACTTACGTCCTAGCGTTAAGAGCGTTCTTGACAAAAACAGTGACAAATTGCCACCTGTTGAAACTTTCCGCCCGAACGATGCCTTTGGCACATGGGATGAGATCATGAGCACCTACTTCAGTGATGGCGGTGTGTTTGATCAGTTGGCTGTTAATGCGCCGCAGTAATCGCCTGCTACGTATATAAGAACTGCTAGTGCGCTAACCACTAAAACTGGTTGAAGCAGTTAATCGTACAGTCAGTCATTAAGCACCCCATAAAGGACATGGTCGTATGCACTATGTCCTTTATATTGTAAGCCGACCAATAATAATTTTAATAACAGTTGTGATAATAATGGTCTTACGGTGAGCACCCTCGCTAAGTACCATCAGTTAGGCAATAGGACATCACTATGAGTGCAACATCTTCTTCTGCCAGCAAACCCACCAACAAAAAAGGGTGGTTGACACGCTTGCGTCAGCGCAATGTGCTACCTGGGTTTGGTCTGAGCATGGGCATCACTGTCTTTAGTTTGTCATTACTAGTGGTGCTACCGTTTGCCATGATGGCCTATACCACAACTCAGATGGGTTGGACGGGTTTTTGGGAAACCATCACCCAGCCGCAAGTCACTGCTGCAATTAAGCTCAGCTTATGGATGTCATTTTTGGCGATGCTGACCAATATGGTCTTTGGTACACTGGTTGCGTGGGTACTTGTCCGCTATGAGTTTTGGGGTAAGTCGTTAATTAATGCCTTGGTTGATTTGCCATTTGCACTACCAACCGCCGTTACAGGTATCTCGCTTGCGACGCTATACGCGCCTAATGGCTTGATTGGTCAATGGTTTGCCAAGTTCGATATTCAGGTCGCCTTTACGCCGATAGGTATTTGGCTAGCATTGGTTGTGGTGAGCTTTCCCTTTATCGTCCGTGCAGTACAACCAGTACTCGCAGAGCTATCGGTTGAGTTTGAAGAAGCCGCAGCCGTATTGGGTGCCAATCGCTTAACCACTTTTCGTAAAGTGATTTTGCCAGAACTACTGCCTGCACTACTAATGGGTGCAGGTATGATGTTTGCCCGTGCTACTGGCGAGTATGGCTCCGTTATTTTTATCGCGGGTAATATTCCGATGCAGTCTGAGATTTTGCCGCTCATCATTATCAGTAAACTTGAGCAGTTCGATGTTCAAGGCGCTTCTGCGGTTGCACTGTTTATGCTACTCATCTCATTTGTGATTTTATTGACCATCAATATCATGCAGTGGAAACTGTCACGCCGCGTAGGAGCTCGCTAATATGCAAATATCTAATAGCTACGACTACCAAAGCAACGCTGCGACCAAAGACACGCCATGGATACGCCGTACCTTTATTGTGATCGCTGTGCTGTTTATGGTCTTAATGCTGGTGGTGCCATTATTGGCTGTGTTTTATGAGGCTTTTAAAAACGGCTGGCAGTTATATCTTGCGTCATTGGTTGACCCTGAGGCATTACAAGCGATCAAACTGACATTGATCACAGCGGCGATTGTTTTACCGATCAACATGGTCATGGGTATTGCGATTGCATGGTTGGTCACACGCTATCAGTTTAAAGGTAAGCAGCTGGTCACCACCTTACTTGATTTACCATTTTCCGTATCACCTGTCGTTGCCGGTTTGATGTTTGTGCTGCTATTCGGAATGAACTCTACGATTGGTGGCTGGCTTGAAAGTATGGGTTTTCAAGTCATCTATGCGGTGCCTGGTATTATTCTGGCGACGCTATTTGTGACCTTTCCGTTTGTGGCACGTGAGCTGATACCATTGATGCAGACCCAAGGCGACTCTGAAGAGCAAGCCGCATTAACCTTGGGTGCGACTGGCTGGCAGACTTTTTGGCATGTGACATTGCCTAATATTAAATGGGCGCTGCTGTATGGTTTGATTTTGACCAATGCACGTGCGATGGGCGAGTTTGGTGCGGTCAGTGTGGTATCTGGTCACATTCGCGGTGAGACCAATACCATGCCGCTATTGGTTGAGATTGCCTATAATGATTATAACTTTACCGCTGCATTTGCCTTATCGAGCTTACTTGCCGCACTTGCCTTAGTGACGCTACTGATTCAGCAAGTCATGACCAAAGTACAAGAGCGAAAATTTGCTAAGTCTGAACGTTTGGCGGCTGCCCCTGAGCTACCAGTGAGTGCCAATGCGACGACGTCAACGGCTGAGAGTGCTAGTAAGCTATAAGTTGTTTGGGTAAGTATTCAGGATTGTTCAATCATATTGACACAGTCGTTAAGACATCAGTCTCAATACGACAAAAGATATTATAAGAGATACCATTATGAGCATTGAGATTCGCAACGTTAATAAAAAATTTGGTGACTTTACGGCTTTAGACAATATCAATATTACTGTGCCAACTGGCAAGCTGACGACCTTGCTAGGTCCATCAGGCTGCGGTAAGACCACATTGCTACGTATCATTGCGGGTCTGGAATATGCCGACTCTGGACAGGTACTGTTTGATGAGATGGATGTCACCAATACGCCAGTACAGAAGCGTCATATTGGCTTTATGTTTCAGCATTATGCGTTGTTCCGTCATAAGAACATCGCAGATAACGTTGCCTTTGGATTGACGTTACTACCAAAGAATGAACGTCCTAGCAAAGCGGATATCGATAAGCGCGTGGCAGAGCTGTTAGATCTGGTACAGCTCCCACAAGTTGCCAATGCGTATCCGCACCAACTGTCAGGCGGTCAGCGTCAGCGTATTGCGCTAGCACGGGCACTTG
This sequence comes from Psychrobacter sp. PSP, assembly GCF_024085615.1. Classification (NCBI taxonomy): domain Bacteria; kingdom Pseudomonadati; phylum Pseudomonadota; class Gammaproteobacteria; order Moraxellales; family Moraxellaceae; genus Psychrobacter; species Psychrobacter sp. PSP. Next base: position 27,239 of record NZ_JABLTF010000006.1, on the reverse strand, counting down.
CGGTCAAGCCAAAGCTACTATTGCTGGATGAGCCATTTGGTGCGTTAGATGCCAAAGTACGTAAAGAGCTGCGCACTTGGCTAAAGAATATCCACCACGAGCTTGGTATCACAAGTATCATGGTGACCCATGATCAAGAAGAAGCCCGCGCCGTCTCTGACGAGATCGTCGTCATGAATCAAGGTAGAGTAGAGCAAGTAGGAACGTCAGAGGAGCTGATACACCAGCCAGCCAATGCCTTTATCAGCGACTTCTTAGATTTGGCTTAGCGGCTCAGCTTTTATCTCATTGTCATTCATAACTGATGAGCCAAAAAAAATCCTACTTAGGTAGGATTTTTTTTGGCTTGTTGAATCATACAGAATGCAATTAACTACACTTGTCTATCTATAACATTTAAGCAAGTCTCGATTCATCTTTATCTGAATCACTTGGAGAGAGTTGATCATAAGTGATATTCAAGATGTCTTGACACCATTCTGGTAAGTCATCAGCGACTTCATACCACATCCATGTACCGTCACGTACACAGCTTAAGATACCCAGTTTTTTCAAATGGTTCAAATGACGCGATATCGTTGGTTGCGGTTGATCAAGCATGTCTACCAAATCACCCACGCAACGTGCTTCTTTTTTAAAAAGAATTTGAAATATTTTTAGGCGTGTTTGATCAGATAGGACTTTGAACAAATCGATAGGTCGTATCGTAAAATTATTATCAGACATAGGAAAATTCCAATGGACTTCGTTTATAGGGGTTCAATATAATAGCAGTTATCTAGAAAATCGATTAAAAAATAAGCAAAATTACAGTTCGTCGTTAATTTACTACCTTCTATAATATTCGGTTACATGGACGCTTATAGCCACTTACATAGGTGAATGGTGCGAAATACAACTGTACCATCACGACCAAAAAAGTTCCGAATGTTATTGAAAATGATAACAATTATCGTTATTATACTGCATGTAATCAGCGTGATGCTAAGCAAGTAGTCGCTATCAAATAGTGGTAATCAGAGGAGCCAATCCATGTACGTATGTATCTGTAATAACGTCAAAGAAAAGCAAATCCAAGCAGCCATTGCTTCTGGTGTAGATACCCTTGATGGTCTAAAAGACACTCTCGACGTTGCAACTTGCTGTGGATGCTGTGAGCCTATGGTCAATGATTACTTAGACGAACATCACGCAGCACTCGATGTCTTAGCGTATGCAGTATAACTACTTTTAGCTTAGTCGATCTTATCTCTAATCCAACCAAATATATTCAATATATTGCATCTATTCTTTTATTATACATAAGGAGTAAATAGCAGGCGTCCATATAACCTCATAGATATGCCAACATCGCTGCTATCAATATGTATCAAGTATCGTAACTGACAACTGTAGCTAATTACAATTCTCAATTAGCATCTTATTCTTAGTTCACAACATTACATGCCAGGTGACGACTGTATGCTACTATATCTGTCAAAGATTGTAAGACGTTTTATTGATTTGACCCTTTACTGATCAGTTTACGTATTTAGGTATCTTTATATATAAAAATATGAATATATAGATCGGCAAAAACATATAGAGGAGTGTGCATTATGAAAGGCAGTCAAAAAGTTATTGATTATTTAAATTTCTTGTTAGGCGGCGAGCTGGCGGCACGTGACCAGTATTTTATTCACTCAGAGATGTATGCTGAATGGCATTATGGCAAATTGTACGATCGTATCCATCATGAAATGGAAGACGAAACACTACACGCACAAGCAATTATTCGTCGCATTCTCATGCTGAGTGGTACACCTAACATGACGATCGATCAGGTCAATATCGGCAGCACGGTTCCTGAGATGCTACAGATTGATCTTGATTTAGAATATAAAGTACAAAAACATCTAAAAGAAGGCATTGCGCTTTGTGAAGCAGAGCACGACTATGTCACACGTGAGATGCTTGTTGAGCAGCTAAAAGATACGGAAGAAGACCATGCGCATTGGCTTGAACAACAGTTACGCTTAATTGACATGATTGGTCTGCCTAATTATCTACAGACCCAGATGGCTGAAGTCACTCCTAATCTTGTTTGATATCATCATAGATACGAATAAAAACTATAGTATTTAATATAAATAAGAAAGGGAGAGAGATTATGAAAGGGGATAAAGAGGTCATTCGTGCATTAAACAAGGTACTTGGTCAATCATTAATTGCGATTAACCAGTATTTCTTGCACGCACGTATCGTCCGTCATTGGGGCTTAGAAGCGCTTAACGACTCACTTTATAAGCAGTCTATCGCTGAGATGAAATGGTCAGATGATTTGATTGCGCGTATCTTGCTGTTAGGTGGTTTACCTAACTTACAGGAATTGGGTAAGGTATTGGTCGGCGAGGATGTGCCAGAAGTGATTGATTGCAACTTGCGTTTAGAAAAACAAAAATTCAGTATCATTACGGATGCGATTACCCTATGCGAGACAAAGTCTGACTATGTGTCTCGTCACCTACTGGTTACGATAAAAGATGGTAATGAAGAATACCAGGATTGGCTAGAGACGCAAGAAGATTTGATAGAAAGTATGGGTGCAGAACGCTATATTCAATCACAAATCAGTGATGATGACGAGCCATAAGTAATTTGTCTTAATTAGCATTCGTCTCAATCAGCAATGAAACAAACTTGCCAGCGTGTGATTGGTTTTTAACCAAAATACACGCTGGCTTTTTACGTTTAGAAACCACTAAAGGCTTATATGCGGCAATCAGCTTTTAAGTATTTACCGAGGTAGTTAGTACAAACCACGCCCATCTTCTGGTTTTAACCGTAAAAAGCCCAATCCTGAGAGAATAGTAAAGCCGCCCAGTATCCAATAAGTGACCTGAAAAGCAAGTAAGGTATCTACTTGAAACCGATCACGTAACAAGTTGAGCAGTGCGGCACCAAAGGCAATACCCAATCCGATTGCCATTTGCTGATTGACGGCCATTAAGCTGTTGCCACTACTGGTCTGTGCCCCTTGTAGATCGCCGATAGTGATGGTATTCATGGCACTGAACTGGATTGAGTTACAAACACCAATCACAATCAGCACCGGAATCATCCATGGCCACTGCGCCGCATCTGAGAACTGTCCTAGTACAATAATCAGTAAACCCAAAATAAGGGTGTTGTATACCAATACCACGCGATAGCTGTAACGCTGGATAATTTTGCTGACAAAGGGTTTTATCCCAAGTGCACCAACTGCAATGGGTGCTAATAACCAGCCTGCCTGCGAAGGCGTGTATTCAAAAACGACTTGTAATAGTAATGGTAATAAAAAAGGCACGGCACTGATGCCAATACGCGTGGATAGATTGCCAGTAATACCAATACGAAAAGTGGGCACATTAAAGAGTGTCAAAGAAAATAGCGGCGCAACATGGCGTTTGGCATGCCATACATAGGCCAGTAAAAAACCAATCGATGCGGCAGCTAGCAATAGCGCATTGTAACCGTGACCCACTTTTGAACCCATCTCAACTGCCAAGGTTAAGGCGCACGCACCCAATGCAAACAGCCCAAAACCGACCCAGTCTAAAGACTGCTTATCCCCAAACAGCGCAGGTATGAGTTTTTTGCCAATGACAAACCCCACCACACCCATCGGAATATTGATCAAAAATATCCAGTGCCAACTGGCATATTGGACCAAATACCCGCCAAGCAAGGGTCCAACCAGCGGCGCGACCAAGGCAGGAATCACTGCAAAATTCATTACCGTCAATAACTGATTACGTGGGTAGGACTTTACTAAAATCAAACGCCCAACTGGGGTCATCATAGCGCCGCCAATACCTTGTATCACCCGTGATGCGACCAAAAAATTTAAAGTAGAGGCCATCGCGCACAGCAGTGAGCCGATGCAAAATATCACAATAGCAGAGAGAAAAACGCGGCGCGTACCGTATTTGTCTGCCAAAAACCCACTAATTGGAATAAAAATTGCCAAGGTCAATGCATAGCTGATAACGGCCCACTGCATTTTTAACGGTGACTCATCTAATGCCAAGGCCATCTGCGGCAGTGCGGTGTTCAGGATAGTGGCATCCAGAATTTGCATGAATAGCGCCACTGCTAACACATAGGGTAGGTATTTATTTTGAGCTGGGGTGAGCGTCAGCATGTCAATCCCATTGGATATCTTATTATAAAATCGTGAGGTTCGCGTCTTTACGAACAGATTGCGCGATATAAGTTGAGTAGTATAAGAAAGCTTAGAGGGTAATTAAAGTGCCTCAAGGTAACGAAGCATTATGGCGGGCTTGGGTCATTGAGTGGTATGTCATTAATCACAGTAAAATCGTAACATTGATTACAAGAGAAGACTTTAATATCAGCAGAGGTTATCGTTATAGTAAAGCCTAGCTAATAAATAGCATGGTAATTAATAGAGAAATTAGCATGGCTATAGTGAATTCAGTATAAAAACGATACAGTGGGACTGGGATAAATTTTTCGCAGCATCGAGCAGCCTAGGCACAGCACGCAAGGAAAATTTAGACCAGTCCCACCTTGATATATAATGTATCTGTTTTATTTAGGATTGACTATATCAAGAAAAACAGTACTAAGATAAGTAAAAGCTAATATAACCAAAAATAATGGCAATAATAACTAAGGATATTTTATGAGTAATGCATCAACCAGTGACACACAAAACGATAAATATGTACCGCCTAAAGTTTGGACACAAGACAAAGACAACGGCGGTAAGTTCGCAAGCATCAATCGCCCAACCTCTGGCGCTCGTTATGATAAAGAGCTACCAGTAGGCGATGCTCCGCTACAGCTATACTCACTGAACACACCCAATGGTGTTAAAGTTAATATCTTATTAGAAGAGCTGGCAGAGCTTGGTATTAGCGGTGCTGAGTACGATGCTTATAAAATTGATATCTCGCAAGGTGAACAGTTTGGCTCAGGGTTTGTAGCGATTAACCCTAACTCAAAAATTCCAGCGTTGGTCGATCATTCTGCTGGTACCGCTGGCGAGCCGATTGCTCTTTTTGAGTCGGGCGCTATCTTGATGTATCTGGCAGAAAAATTTGATAGATTCCTACCTTTATCGCTAGGAAAAGCGAGAGCAGACTGTCTGTCGTGGGTGATGTGGCAAATGGGTAGTGCGCCTTTTTTAGGTGGCGGCTTCGGACATTTCTATGCCTATGCACCAGAGCCGTTAGAATATCCAATTAATCGTTACACCATGGAGACTAAACGTCAGCTTGATGTATTAGATACCCATCTAAAAGACAGTGAGTATTTATGCGGTAATGATGAAGCTGATTATAATATTGCCGATATGATTATTTGGGCATGGTATGGACAGTTGGTACTCGGTAAGCTATATGATGCGGCAGAGTTTTTGCAAGTACAAGACTACAAACACATACAGCGCTGGGCGAAAAAAATTGCTGAGAGACCTGCCGTCAAGCGTGCTGTGGAGCTAGAGTTAAAACCAATCGATTAATTATTAGCACGAGCATCATTTAATTATTTTCAATGACATTTAGGCTGGTAAGTTTAAGTTACGCACTTATCGGCTTATTTTTATTATATTTAAAATAATAAATATAAAATTGATGACCACTTTCTTTTGTATTTACATAATGGTACATTAGAACAACAGATAGAAACATTAAAGCGTTAAGATAACCGCTTATCACCGTGACAGACAGGTGTTTATACTTATTTGATTGATGAGTAATGGATTATGAAACACAATAATAAAATGCGCTTACCTATGCTTGCAGCAGTTAGTATGGCTTTGTTTGGTACAGCGAGTATGGTGAACGCCAAAACTGAGTTTACCAGCCAAGATTGGCAGGTGGTCTGTGATAATACCCGTACTTGTCGGATAGCAGGCTATCAAGCAGAAAATAATAGTGAATTTCCTGTCTCTGTCTTATTGACCCGCCGTGCAGGGGCAAACGCCGCTGTAGATGGCAAAGTCAAGCTTGGTGGTACCAAAGACAGCTCCTCTAAAGCCTTAATGCAATTAGGTAACCGTCACCGGATATCACTATTTATTAACGATCGAAATTATGGTGAAACCAAGCCGTATTCTGCAGCCGCAGGCAGTGCTGAGCTAACCCAAGCGCAAGTTACCGCCTTAGTTAGCGCCCTTCAGCGATCAAGCAAAATCACATTCGCATTACGTAACTCGCGCTGGCAACTCTCAGACAGAGGAGCTAGTGCGGTCATGTTAAAGGCCGATGATGTCCAAGGACGCGTGGGTACGCCAAGTGCGCTGATGAACCATGATAATGCGACCAAATCTAATAGTAATGTCTTACCCCCTAAAGCAGTACCTGTACTACGTTTTGTAGAGCCTAGTGGTAAGTCTGCTGCTAGCGATAAAAAGTTTGTCATGAGATCCTCTCAATTGGCCTCATTGATGAAAGGAACGATGAAAGATGCCGATGCTGACTGCCCAAATCTATCAGACAAGTCACCTTGGCGTGTCAGTCGCCTAAATGATTCACAGCTGCTGGCACAGCATGATTGTTGGACAGCTGCTTACAATGTGGGTAGTGGGGTGTGGGTGATCAATGATAGCAAACCTTACAAGCCGACATTGGTCACGACTAGCGCCACCAATTACGACAAAGGTAAGCTTAGCTCAGTACAAAAAGGTCGCGGTATTGGCGACTGTATGAGTCAAGTCGATTGGGTGTGGACGGGCCGCGCGTTTGAGAAAAGCCATGAAAGCACCACTGGACTGTGCCGTCTTATTGAAGCGGGCGGGGCATGGCAGCTGCCGACTTATGTCACGGATGTTAAAGTAGTCAAATAATCACCGATTTTTTGTTGAATGAGACGTTTAGCATGCTCAATAGAGGACTTATTCGGGCTATTTACTTAGTAATTGAATAAATGGCTACACATAATTTTTTATTGTGCTATACTGCGTCGCCACGCAAGCTTAGGCTTTCGTGAATTATGAGATTGATAACATCGCCTGCGATTTTGGGTCTAGGATGACCATAAGTAATTGTTGCCGATGATTTTGTGTACTTAAATAACGTCTTAAACATATCAGTTATTTTTGACTCATATCTTATCTACTGACCTATATAGGGTCTAGATTGGTTGCTGTTTGCGATTATCTGCTTTGGACAAAGCATTGATAATGCGCGTATATCAAGCATGGATAAGACACTCGGCACTACCACCAAAATACGTCAGACAGCACGAACGCATTTATTATAAAGACGCTAAGCTCTAATGGCTTGGTTTCTGATTATCGACACTTTTATGTTGCTCGGTAACCTTTAATAAAAGCAGCGTAATGAACGGTTATCAGTGGTATGCATCAAGTTTGCTGAATTTACAGCAGCTTATACTTACCAAGGATTCCTATGACTGACATCTTATCTGCAATTGCCGCTGAAAACGGTATCATCGAAAGCAACGACACTACTGCAAACACTGACACCTCTAACAATGACGCTACTGCTCAAGCAGCAACAGATGCGGCCTCAGAAGACAAAACAACCTTTAGCGATCTTAATATTGCCAAGCCGATTTTGACCGCGCTTGATCGCATCGGTTATACCAATCCAACCCCTATCCAAGAACAAGCCATTCCGTTTGCACTAGCCGGCCGTGACCTTTTATTGTCAGCGCAAACAGGTAGTGGTAAAACAGCAGCATTCGTAATCCCAGTACTCGATCGCTTAAGCCGTGCCACCAGCTTTGATAAACTGACCAAAGCACTTATCCTAACGCCAACGCGCGAGCTTGCTCAGCAGGTGCATGACAGCGTACGCACGTATTCAAAAGACATGCGCGGTTTGTTCTGCGTGCCCTTGGTCGGCGGCGCGCCTTACAACGGTCAAATCACCGCCCTACGTAAAGGTGTACAGGTCATCGTCGCCACGCCTGGTCGTTTGCTTGACCATATAAAAGCAGGCCGTGTGGATTTATCAAACCTTGAAGTGTTGGTACTAGATGAAGCGGACCGTATGCTAGACATGGGTTTTGCTGATGACATCAGTGATATCTTAAGCGCCGCGCCAATCGATCGTCAGACGATCATGTGTTCAGCAACTTGGGATGGCCCAGTCGGTAAAATCGCTGCCAGCTTCACTAAGAACCCTGAGCGCGTATCAATCAAAGTAGAATCTGCACACATCGAAGAAAAAGTGTACTACTGTGATGATTTTGATCACAAAAACCGCTTGCTTGACAAAATCGTTTGCCAACAAGAGATGGATCAAATCATTATCTTTGCTGCAACCAAACGTAGCACTGAAAAATTGGCAAAACAACTACAAGAAGCGGGTCATAAAGCAAGCTTCCTACATGGTGACCTGCCACAGAGCAAGCGTAACCGCATCGTTCAAGATTTGCGTAATGGTAAGGTAAAAATCTTAGTAGCGACTGACGTTGCTGCCCGTGGTCTTGACGTGCCAGCCATCTCGCACGTCATCAACTATGATTTACCACGTCAGACTGAAGATTACGTCCACCGTATTGGTCGTTGTGGCCGTGCTGGCCGTACTGGTGTGGCTATCAGCCTATGCAGCATGGACGATCGTCCACAATTGGCCGCCATCAACCGTTACTTAGATCGCAAGATGGAAGTGTGCGTTATCGAAGGCATGGAGCCTAAGAAAACCTACGTACCAAGCGAAAACAAAGGACGCGGGCGTGGCCGTGGTCGCGGACGCTCAAGCGGTGGTTATGCTGGCAAGTCTACTGGCGGTGGCCGTGGTCGCTCAAACGATCGCGCAGCAACAGGCCAGCGCGCCAGCAATGATAGTGGATACCAAGGCCAAGGTGCTGGCAAGTCACGTGATTCATCAGGTAAGCCAAAAGACCGTTTTGGTGGTAAACCATATCAGGGCAAGCGCGGTGACCGTGCAGCTACAGGCCGTGGTCGTCCAAGTGGCAGCCAAGGTCGCCCAGCAAATCGTTCTGACAGCCGTGGTCAAGGTCGTCCAAACGGTGGCAACCGTGGTAAAAACTCATAATATCGCTATAACGAACGATTAAAGCTACTAATTACTAATTCATTAATCGTCTAAAGTAGTAAAAAGCCAGATACTTGTTATCTGGCTTTTTTGTGTGTGACCCATTGTTCGCTGATGGTATAGTTAAGCTTTTGCAGGCATGACTAACTATGATTCGTTTAGAGCTCAGCAGTTATTAAGATCATTGACATGGCTGCTTGCACGAGTTTTTTAGCTTGTCTATACTGATTCACTTTTGCCAGTTGTTTGCCTCGGAGCGCCTTGATGCCTACTACCTCCTCTTTAGCAATTGATAGCCTGCCATTAGCTTTCGGTATCATTATGGCAATCATTGGCCTAGTATTCTATACCCAAGGTTTGCCGGGTAAATTCTGGCGACGGTTTTATGCGGTATTGCCCGGTATTGTGCTGTGCTGCTTTATACCTGCTACTTTAAATAGCTTAGGGATGTTCGCCGATGGGGTGGGTTCACAGATTTATGGATTTACCGCGACGTATCTGCTGCCAGCCAGTTTGCTATTGATGACCTTATCCATGGATGTTCCCAAAATACTAGGATTAGGTTGGAAAGCGATTGCCATGTTCTTTGCCGCCAGTATCGCTATTGTTATTAGCGGTCCCATTAGTTTAGGAATAGCTAAGTGGGTATCGCCTGAAATGTTCCTCGATGATACATTATGGCGTGGATTTTCAGCCGTGGCAGGCAGTTGGATCGGCGGTGCAGCTAACCAAGCGGCAATGAAAGAGCTGTTTGGGGTCAGTGATGATTTGTTTGGCATGATGATCTTGGTGGATGCCACCAATGCCTCATTGTGGTTACTCGCAATCTTGGTGATGGCAAAACACAGCGCAAAGATCGATCGATTCTTGCGCGCTGATACCAGTAGTATTGATAAAGTCATTAAAGCCGTCGAAAGCTATGAGCGCGATCATGCCCGTCCAGCCACCATTAATGATTTGATGGTGATGTTTGGCTTGTGCTTTGCCATGGTAGGAGTGGCGCACTTTGTTGGTGGACAAATTGCTGACTTTTTTGCCCCATATAAATGGGCGGTGCAATATAGTTTTGCCAGTTCATTCTTTTGGATGGTGGTCATTATTACTCTGTTAGGCGTCATTTTTTCTTTTACTAAGATTCGCAGACTCGACCATGTGGGCGCGTCCAAAATGGGTACCGTATTTATCTTCGTGCTGATTGCCGCGATTGGTATGCAGATTAATTTGGCAGGTATTGTCTCGCAGTGGCGGCTATTGCTTATCGGCTTTTTATGGATGAGTATCCATGTGGTGATTATCTTTGGGGTTGCCAGACTTATCCGTGCGCCGTTTTTCTTTTTGGCGGTAGGTTCTAATGCCAATACAGGTGGCGCATCGTCGGCACCGATCGTCGCGACGGCTTTTCATCCATCGCTTGCGCCTGTTGGCGTGTTTTTGGGTATTATGGGCTATGCGGTGGGTACGTTTGGCGGGTATATCAGTACCCAATTGATGCGCTTGGTAGTGGGTTAGTGTTTAGGTTATCCATATTCTGATAGCATTTTTTCCTCAAAAAACCTGCAATGATTGCGGGTTTTTTTATTATAAGGTGCCTAATGACTTAAGTTGTCGTTTTGTCTATCGATGCTATTGATACGTAAGCTTTGCCACACCCCTGCATGAGTACGTGTTAACCTTCCTGCTACTCAGATGAATAATAATAAATACATTAGCAATAAATAGTGTCTCAATAGGAAAAATAGCGTCATGGCCAATCCAAAACAATTAGAAGCAACAGAAAATAAGACAAGTATCGTCAAGAACGCTCTATACAACCCTAATCAAGAAAATATTCAGGTCAGAGGTGCGCGTGTTCATAATTTAAAGAACGTCGATGTGGATTTACCGCGCAATGCCTTAGTGGTCTTTACGGGTATATCTGGATCGGGAAAATCATCACTGGCATTTGGTACGCTATTTGCCGAGTCACAGCGGCGCTATCTTGATTCAGTATCGCCTTATGCCAGAAGGCTCATCGATCAGGTTGATGAACCCGATGTCGATACTATAGAAGGGTTACCGCCAGCAGTTGCCTTACAGCAGCAGCGGGGTACGCCGTCAGTACGCTCGTCCGTCGGTAGTGTAACAACCATATCTAATGGTCTTCGTATGTTGTACTCACGAGCCGGAGAGTATCCCGCCGGCCAAGAGATGCTGTATGCCGATGCGTTCTCGCCCAATACGCCAGATGGTGCCTGTCCCACGTGTTCAGGTATCGGCCGTGTATTTGAGGTCACCGAGGATCTGCTGGTACCAGATAATACCAAAAGCATTCGCGAGCGAGCTATTGCCGCATGGCCACCGGCATGGCAAGGTCAAAACCTGAGCCGTATATTGACCACGCTCGGCTATGATATTGATAAACCTTGGCACACCCTGCCAAAGAAGACCCGCGACTGGATCTTGTTTACCGATGAGACACCAACAGTGCCTGTTTATCCTGAGTATGATATAGAACAGACACGGGAGGCCATTGAGAAAGGGGAAAAGCCAAACTATATGGGTACGTTTACCAGTGCCAAAAACTTTGTTTTGCATTCTTTTGCCACCACTCAAAGCCCGCGCACCAAGAAACGCGTGTCGCAATTTATGCAGATATCCGAGTGTCCAGAATGTCACGGCAAAAAACTTAAGAAAGAATCACTGTCGGTTAAATTTGCAGGACTCGATATCGGTGAGCTGTCACAGCTTACATTGACGGACATGGCCCAAAAACTTGAGAAAACAGCGCATACCAAGATAGCTGATGATACACCAAACCGCGAAAAAGCCATCGTTGCCCAGCGTATTGCCAGTGATATTCTCTCTCGTATTGAGGCACTAACAAGGCTTGGGCTCGGTTATCTGTCACTTGAGCGTACCACACCAACACTATCGCCTGGTGAGCTACAGCGATTGCGATTAGCGACCCAGATTCGCTCGCAACTGTTTGGCGTGGTTTATGTCCTTGATGAGCCATCAGCAGGTCTGCACCCTGCTGACACGCAGGCGCTACTTGGGGCGCTAGATGAGTTGATCGCATCTGGTAACTCGGTGTTTGTGGTTGAGCACGACGTGAGTGTGATTGGGCATGCTGATTGGGTGGTCGATGTCGGGCCACAGGCTGGCACGCATGGCGGCGAGATTGTCTATAGTGGGCCTGTAGAAGGGCTACGTGAGGTTGCGCAGTCGCATACGGGTCAATATCTCTTTGCTAACGACACGGCGAATCATCAGTCAAAATCTGACACAAGGCAACCGACAGCGTGGCTGAAACTCGCAAATATCGAGCGCAATAATATAATCGGCTTGGATGTTGAGTTTCCGCTTGGGGTGATGACTAGTGTCACGGGTGTCTCAGGGTCAGGTAAGTCGAGTCTTATCAGCCAAGCATTGGTAGAGCTTATCAGTGAAGTATTGGGGCAAAAGACGGTTACTGAAGCGCCTGTAGGTGAGGCAGATTTGCTTGAGCAAGAGCTTGAGACAGTCACTGGTGGTGAAATCGTCGCTGGCATGGAGCAAGTCCGTCGTCTTATTAATATCAATCAAAAGGCGATTGGGCGGACACCGCGCTCAAACCTAGCAACCTATACAGGATTGTTCGATGATGTGCGTAAGCTGTTTGCCGCAACTAAGCAAGCAAAAGCACATGGCTATGACGCTGGACGTTTCTCGTTTAACACCAAAAAAGGCCGCTGTCCAAATTGTGAAGGTTTGGGTTTTGTCAGTGTGGAGCTGCTATTTTTACCAAGTGTCTATGCACCTTGCCAGGTCTGTCACGGGCAACGCTATGATGAAGAAACACTTACCATCACGTATCGAGATAAAAACATTGCTGAAGTATTAAATTTAACCGTTGAAGCGGCTCATGAGTTCTTTGTTGATGAAGCGCCTATCTTGCGCGCATTGGATGCGTTGCTGCAAGTGGGGCTTGGCTACTTACGTTTGGGGCAGCCCGCCACTGAGTTGTCAGGGGGTGAAGCACAGCGTATTAAGCTTGCCACTGAACTACAACGCACGCAACGAGGCGATACGCTCTATATCTTAGATGAGCCAACCACAGGTTTACATCCTGCTGATGTATCCATGCTGATGACGCAATTAAACGGTTTGGTCGATGCGGGGAACACCGTCATCATGGTTGAGCATGATATGCAAGTGGCCAGCAATAGCGACTGGGTGATTGATATGGGGCCAGGGGCAGGTGATGAGGGCGGGTTAATTGTCGCTCAAGGTACGCCAGAAGACGTGGCCCAATCAGAAGACAGTCGCACCGCACCGTTTTTATTGGTGTGATTTTATTGATGTGACGACCAGTTTTCAAATTGGGTCTAAGAGTGAAGGGTATCCCCAATAATTATCAGGGCATTTGGGCAATTCAACTAACGTGCGACGCAACGCATCTGACCATTGATGACGGATGGTATTAAAGTACTCATCACCCTCATCAATACGGCGACCTTTGGGTAAGATTAAACTGTCATTACAGTTAGGCTTACAATATCAATTTTAAAACATAATGTATGGATGACAGTCTGCGCCGCTCAGTAATGTATTTATGAGCGGCGTTTTTATACATTTTAATATAGTAATTATCATGGCGTGCTACTGGTTATCGCTATAATATACGTAGAACGGCTGGCCTATATACTAAGAAGAATAGGGATAAAGTGTATGTTTGACATCATAAAAGACTGGCGTGAGCAGCGTATATTGGACAACAGCAAGTTCACGCATGAAGACTGGGCGCGGGCGGCTGAGTGTATCATGATATTGGATAGGTTGACTGAAGACGAGCTAAGCCGCTTGTTTGACTTGGCGACTTTGTTTTTGGATGATAAGTCGATTGTGGGTGCACAAGGTTTTGAGATTACTAATGCGGTCAGACAATCCATTGCACTACAGGCGTGCTTGCCTATCTTAAACCTCAGCCTTGAGTGGTATAGCGGTTGGTCATCTATTATTATTTATCAAGGTTCGTACAAAAGTGAGAGTACAACGGTAGATGAATTTGGTATCGTCCATGAGGGCAGTCAGCACCGTAGTGGGGAAGCATGGCAGCGAGGTCCTGTCATTCTCTCATGGAAGGATGCCAAGCACTCAGGTGAGCGTGACGGACACAATGTGGTGATTCACGAGTTTGTGCATAAGCTTGATATGATGAATGGCCGCGCTAATGGCTTTCCACCGATGCAGCCTGACATGGATCCTGCACGTTGGACACAAATCATGTCGCGAGATTTCGAAGACTTTCAAACGCATCGTAAGTCAGGTTTAGATCGTTATGGTGCGACCAATCCTGCCGAGTTTTTTGCGGTATTGAGCGAAGTATTTTTTGAGACGCCGCAAAAGCTAGTGGATGCTTATCCTGACATTTACGATATTATGGTGAAGTTTTTTAAGCAAAGTCCACTTCAGCCAAAAGCATAAAGTAAAATATATATCAAAAATTAAATATAATTCAATATGATAAAGAGACAAAAAGGGCAGTGCTTCATATATGACGCATTGCCCTTGTTTAATATAATTTATCTGACCATAAAGATGCTTACGCTGTTATTTAAACCGTCCACTGATCGTTAACGACAGCGACGAGATAACGCTTACCCTGATACTCATCAAACACCAAGCGCAACACCCGCCAGTCTAAACCGCTGTATTCATCACTACCTTTATAGTAAAACTCAACGACATCAGAGTTTTGATATATTTTATTTAGGTTATTGATGCTATTGCCACTTTTTTGAAACTCATTGACGCTAAGGGTAGCGTCATTAAAGGTTTTGGCCTTTACCCAAGTGTCTAGGTACTCTGGTAGCGGTATGATTAATGGCTCACCAGAGCCGTCACGTTCACCCCAAGTAAAGCGGATTTTGGACTGCTGCAAATACTGTGCATATTGCGCGCGGCTAAAAACCTTGTCTGACTCAGGGCGCACGTAGGCATACATCGAAAAACGGACGCCACGTGTGGGATGAATATCATCAGTAATTCTAGCAAAATCCTTATTGGCGAGTGCCCGCTGTATACGCAACGCTTGCTGCTTTAGGGTTTGTTGACTGATATCAGTACTTATAGCCGTTGCTGAGGTGCTGGTAGGTTGAGCGACAATCGCTTCGCTGGACTCAGAAGCGGACTGGCAGCCAGTCGCGGTCAAAGCAAGCAATAAAAGGCTACTAGAGGCCAATGCCGCAGATTTCTCCTTGAAAAAGGTAGGTAGTATTATCATAAAAGCATCCTTACCACAGTTATTAGTGAAATAAACGTCACGATAAGCCACTAAAAGTTGTCATCACAATAGATAAAAGAGCATAAAAGCGCTATGTAATCGGAATTTTGATGAGTGAACCTGAATGATACGATAATACAGCAGAGTCGTTATATGGCTATGATGTAATAGACCGTAACACTTATAAGATAAAAGCTCGTAGAGAACGACATGCCAACATACAAATCGCTGATATTACTATCAACCATAGCACTGACAACTGTCGGTACTGCCACAGCAGATGTGACAAAAGCATTTCAGAAACAAGCTGCTGTGGCTGATATGAAAATCACGACCATCACAAAAATGTACCAACAAGATATCGATGACCAAGGTATGAGTAATCCTATAGTGCTACAGCAATATGCCAATGCTGATTTACAAGCAGCCATGCAGCTAGAACAAGATTACTTTGATAAAAATCAAACGTCCTGCAATGTTGATTATGATGTGCTGTGGGATTCTCAAGACCCTGATTATACTCAAGACAAGAAGTTTTCGATGACTGATAAAGGATTGGTTAAAGTCAGCTTGGCGCAAGGTAGCAATATTTATTATGATTTGACATGCAATGATAAAGATTGCCAAATCGCAGATGTTAGCTTAAATGAAGATGGTGGAACTTTGAGTAAGCATTTGCTTGAAACTTGTCGTTAGTAGAAAACTGAATTGATATTAAAAATGTCAGCGCCAAGCTATTTTAAATTTAAAAATACGCAGTTAAATATAGAAACGATATGACGCAGATTGATATTTACTCTTATACTGAAACCGCCGGTATGTTTTCGCATAATGTATATTATGTTAAACTAAGGGTACCATACAATAAGTTCATGGGATTATAATTATATGATAAATCCCTATAAAGATTGGTTGATGATTGATTAATTCTCATACGTATTACCTATTCATAAAGTCATCTTCATCACCACTAATACAGTTACTAGCTGAGCTGTCTTAAGGAGTTAATGTACAGAGCTATCATTAATCCTATTGTATTTGTAATCGAGCTTAACGTATTAAACCATGTCGCTAGTTAACCTGTTTGATAAACTTGTTCTACTCATCATTGCTAAGTTTACTACCTTCATACTGCACAATAAGCCCTCTGAATAATCTGTCACTCCTAATCATCACCTAATAAACAAATCACTCATCAATCGATTGTTGGTAGCTTAGCCGACTTCCTGATTAATGCGAATGTGCTTGAACTACGTTAGGTACAGAAGTATTAGCCACCAAGTGACAATCAGCTCAAAGTAAAAGCAATAACCCTTCTGAATGCCTATTACTCTATATCATTGATAAGAACGTATACAAGCTCTGATAATACTCCTACTTGGCATCTCAGTAAGTCCAAGTCTATATACACCTTATAGCTGCTATTATCATAGCTAACTACGTTTCCATTTAGAGTCACCAAAACAGCCTTCCTGATTAGTGAAACATTCATTGGTCTTTTCTAACATCTCTCGTTCTTACTGAGATATCTTAATCTAAAGCATTGAGTTGATACCTTCCAAATTTGCACAGAACAGTACTATCACCCTGATTAAGGTATTCTGTGCGAGTACAGGAGCACGGTTTTTCGTGCAAATATGTCGAAGGACTCTATTGCCAATAGCAAACAGCACTCTTACTTTTAATCTATATGAAGTTTATTCCTTCAAACGCCATATATATCAACAAAAAAAATAGCTTACTCCCTCTTTCTCCACTATACTATAATTATCCCCAACCTTCACTTGGGGATAATTGTACCTAAAATACTTAATTTTAAAGGGTTTTATGTCTTAATAGATTAATAACCGTGTCCATTTCAGTGTCCAATAACTATCTATATTTTCCAAAAGATACTTTTTCAGAATTTATAAAGTATGTGCAAAGATTATTCTAAATCTCAGTATAGAGTTAATAGATTAACATTCACAATTTACCTTGCTTATAAAACTTACGGATGTGCATTATGGCTGTCGACAATTTAAATGATATTAATATACTTGAATGCCGAGATAAAGATTACTCGGTTAGTGTCTCAGGTATTGCGGGCCTAAGTATTCGTATTTATCCAAATGGTAAAAAAGAATATTACTTGAGGTACGCTCATCCGCATATCGATGGTAAGCGTCCTAGAATGATGCTAGGTAAGGTCGAAGAAATCAGTCTATATGAAGCTAAGCATAAAGCAGAAAGTATACTTAAGATGGTCGCACAAGGCTCTGACCCTAAAGCTATCCATAAAAAAGAACAAGTCAATAAGTATGCTCATCTAAAGAACGCCACATTTTCT
Source organism: Psychrobacter sp. PSP (assembly GCF_024085615.1). Lineage (NCBI taxonomy): Bacteria > Pseudomonadati > Pseudomonadota > Gammaproteobacteria > Moraxellales > Moraxellaceae > Psychrobacter > Psychrobacter sp. PSP. The sequence continues at coordinate 9,649 of NZ_JABLTF010000006.1, read as the reverse complement.
GAAATTACACAAGCGTGGCGAGACCACAAAACATCAAGTCGTAATCGTAGCAATTCTAGAAAGCGTGCGTTTAGTGAATCTACCCTTAAATTTTGGGATTTATGTCTAGGATATATGTGTCGCGAGATTGGCGACTTAAGAATGAACGATATCACGAGCGAGATGATATTAAGTGTGTGTGAGGCGATTCAGAATAATGAAAATCAAGCAACCTTCGTTGGTGCAAGCACTCGGCTTTATACTGAAAAAGTCTTCTCATTCGCTGTTGCAAGAGGATTATGCGATAGAAACATAGCTATTGATACGCGTGGCGAGCTCGCACCTGCCAGCTCAGGCAACCATTTACCAGCCATCACTAAGCCTGATCAGTTTGCCACTCTCCTAAACGATATGTCTAATTTTGAAGGTGCAAGTAAGATTACATTGGAAGCAATGAACTTATTACCATATGTTTTTGTGCGTAGTATCGATTTGCGGTCTATGCGATGGCAAGATATAGATTGGGATAACAAGCTATGGGAGTTTTCTCCTACTAAAGGCGAAGGTCGTGAGGATATGGTATCGCACTTAGTTGTACCTCTAGCCACTCAGGTTATTGAACGCTTACGAAGAATAAAAGCAATTACAGGTCATAAAGAATATGTGTTTGCATCGATGCGTGCCTCAAGCAATAGCTATATTAGTAAAGCGACTCTAGTACAGATATTCCATAGGCTTGGATACAAAGATGTTCAGTGTGCTCATGGATTTCGAGCATCGGCCAAAACATTGCTTATGGAACAATCTGAACTACGTTACTCAGATATTGTGACTGAGCTGCAATTAGGACATCGAATAAAGGATACGCATGGTGGCGCTTATAACCGATTGGATGAAATCGATACTCGAATACTCATGATGCAAGATTGGGCTGACTATATAGATAAGCTGCGAGACTCTGTATGAAAACTACTTTAAGCTGATTATATCATTCAATTTTCATTGCTTTGTAGAGAGTATTAATATAATATTAAATCATAAGAGACACCTATATAAAAGTTCATATATTCGTAGGATTTGATTCAAATGCTGAAAATAAAATCTATTACTCTAAACAACTCAGCTCAGCTTAGTCTATTGTTTGATAGCACTACTACACTTCCCTGCTTATATCCTATGCTTTATATTAATAGCTCATTGAAGTTTAAAAGTGAATCAACACAACGAGCTTACTTGCAGGGCATTAAGCAGTGGTACGAGTTCTGGGAAGAAAAACATAATCAGTCATTCTGCAAGTATTTCCGTGAACATAAATCTAACCCTAATTTGATGATTAAAGAAATAGACAGCTTTATATTATATTTGGAAAATATGCGGGTAGTTGACCAAAAGCTAATTAGATTAGGGAGCAATCCTTCAATTAATTACAATACGCTTGCACATCGTTTGCGGGCTATCCTCAGCTATTTAAACTATTTATTAGATACCTTTAGTCAAGTACACGGTAAATCTATAAGCCCTCAAATAGTTAGATATAAATCTACACTTTCCCAAAAGTCTGATCTTGTCAAAAACTTGTCCTCTAATCACCATAAAGCCCATAAAAATGGGACAAACTTTAAAAGCCTTACAGAGGAAATAAAAGAAGCTCTATATTCTATTATTTCGCCAAAAGCAATAGAACCTTTATTTAAGAGTAAGGAAGCGCAGTTAAGAAACTTTCTCATTGTACATCTGCTCTTAAACTACGGTTTGAGGACTGGCGAGCTGTTACTTTTAACTCTTAACTCAATTAAGACTGATTTAAAAACATGTAATACTTATCTCGTTATAACTGATACACAAGATAGAACAGATAACCGTATATCGAAGCCGCAGATGAAAAACGTTCAATCCGTTCGAACCATATTATTAGAAAAACGTGATGCTCAATTTATTCACATGTATATCAACAATATCAGATCTCAAGATTCTAAAAGTCACATGCTATTTCTATCGTTACAAGCACCCTACGCACCTCTTAGTAAATCAGGTCTTAAAAAGCTCATAGCTACGATAAATGAGAAGATAAAAAGCAAGCATCCTCAATTTTTTGACAAAAATTATGTAGATTCAATTGATAAAATTTCAGCTCATATTCTTCGTCATACATGGGCGTATATGATGCTTAAACATAGTTATCAATCATATTTGGACAGTTACAACAAGGCGCAGGCAATGGAGAATGCTATTGAAAGTTTAAGAAAGATGGCAGGGTGGTCACTCAACAGTACTATGCCATACTTATATGCTAGCCGATTTATCTCGGAAAATGCTAACTTATCTAATATACATCGAATTACAAAAGTGGGTGCACACTATGACTAATAATTTAGCACTAGAGTTTCCTAACTACTCGAGTCATCGTTTATTTTCTGAGGCTCAGATAAGTAAAATTGAAAGTCTACATATTCCTACTATAATTCGATTTATGCTTGCTGATAGATATGAAACGAAATTTATCAATTCTACCTCAAGTACTTGGGAGTTTTTCTACTCCGGTAGAAAAGAGTACATAGACTTTACTGAAGAAAATTATCTAGATAAGCATGAGATTAAGTTATTAAAGTTCTTTTTAGCTTACTACTCCCAAATTAATAGCCCTGCTTATTTATCAAGATACTTTAAACAAGTCAGGTCTGAATTTCATAAGTTAATAAAAAATGACAACTCTTTTAGTTATCTAAGTTTCAAAGAAGTGCTTTTAGATTTAGCCGTAGATGAATCTAAATATACAGAATACTATACATTAGACCTCTTGCAAAAGTAGCAAAGGGAATTAAAATAGGAAGACACTCATAACTTTTTAGGAACCATGCCAAACATAAATAAGCTACTCAAACAAAGTGACGCTGGTTTTAAACGCTACACTGGCATTCATAAAGCCACCTTTTATGACATGCTTGAGGCCATGCAAGAGCATGAAGCATCTAAGACCAAATCAGGCAGACCAAGTGTGCTCAGTCTTAAAGCACAAATACTATTAGCCCTGACTTATTGGCGTGAATACCGCACGCTTTATCATATCAGTATGGACTTTGGTATTCATGAGTCTTCTGCTAGCCGTATCATTCGTAAAGTAGAAGACATCCTGATTGACTCTGGCAAGTTTGAATTGCCTAAAAAGCTGCCTAGTCGTGTCGATGAGGATACCAATTGGTCAGTCGTCATTGTCGATGCCACCGAAACCCCTATTGAGCGTCCAAAAAAAACCAAAGCGACTACTATAGCGGTAAGAAAAAACAACACACCTTAAAAGCGCAGGTTATCGTTCATTGGCAAACAGGGTTGATACTTGATGTACAAACCTGCAAAGGGTCAATCCACGATTTTAAGCTGTATAAAGATACTTGTCCTGATTGGTTGCCTGAGAATACTAACTATCTAGCAGACAGTGGTTATCAGGGTATAGCAAATCTACATAAGCAAACCTTCACACCATTTAAGAAACCTCGTGGTGGTCAGTTATTGGAGATATGCAAACAGGCCAATCACTATCTGGCAAAGTTCCGTATTGTGGTTGAGCACAAAATAGGCTTAATCAAGTTGTTCAAAATCGTGGCTCATAAATATCGCAACCGTCGTCAGCGCTATGATCTTAGAATGAAGCTGTTTGCTGGTATCATTAATTCCGAGCTTAGACTATGACTTTTGCAAGAGGTCTAATAAATATGGATTCACTTCTAAGAAGCTAGAGTTCGAAGTTGATTTAAAATATTTTGGTAAACAGAACAGAACACCAAAAGCAAAAATAACCAAAGAGCTTTTTGAATATAAAAATATTGATGAAAATGAAATAAACACAGAAAAATTAATCTCGATTCAGACATTTATAAACATTGCTTCGCTCAAAAATTTTTGTCAGAGTGAAGGTGAAAGAATACTTCTAAACTCACTATTTTTATCTATCGTGACAGGATTCCGTTCGACTGAAATAATAATGCTGAAGAAAGACTGTTTAATTGAAAAGCCTATATTAGACCTGCAAACTAATAAGCCTATAAGTGTTAATGATAAAGTGCAATATATGCTTGGGATACAATATTATGGTGCAAAAGGAGCTGGAGAGAGAATTCACTGGGTTGAGCCTTCTTCTACTACGCTGGTTAAAAGCATTATACAAGATACGTTAAAAATTACCGAAAGATATCGAGAGCACCTAGTTTGTTTGAGGCAGAAAAATTTAAAAGACCTTCTTCCTAAGGGTATTGATGAAATTCCTGATGATTTAATCGAGCTAGATGACTTAATCGATCATTTATTTATCTCAAGAAAAAGAACAAGAGGTCGTGGTGGTCGAAGAGATGCAATATTAAATGTATTCAAACATGCTCAAGTAAAACCTGATAAGACAATTAATGATGGAACAGGTGAGCTAAAGTTTTATAGTAAAAAAACTTTAAGTAAATTTATTAAATCAACAGCAAATTATGCTACCGAAGAACCTATAAACAAAAAATTTGAGTTTGAGGGTCGTATAGTCAATATTCCCTATGAGAATCTGTTGTTTATAGTTCAATATGGTAGCACCACCTTATCCCAGGGTATAATCAATAAAGCAAATATTACGATACTAGAGAACCGTGTCATAAATAATTTTTTAGGTACAGGTAGAAATAAATCAGTATTTGAAAAGTACGGCCTTAAAGATAGCGATAATCAAACCTCTAAAATATCGAGCCATATTCCACGCCATAATATTAACACCTTTTTAGCTATTGCTGAGATCTCAGACCACTTGCAAGCAATGTTAATGGGTCGGGTTGATATTGAGCAAAACAAACACTACCAACACTTGAGTATTAAGCAAATCAGCCAAAATGCCAGTTTAGCTAGTAGCAATAGTCAATTTCAAACATCTAAGGAGTTAATGGCAGTTTCAGAACCTGTGCAACCTGCAGAGAATAATGCAAAAAGCCCAATTGATGACATCTTAGAATATGGTTTGATGCTCTTTAGCAACGATAAAGACCTAGAAAACAACTTGAAAAATAATCTACATACGTTTGATAGTACTATTGAAATATCGAATTTTATTGAGCAATCTATGGGTGATGGTTACTTCGAAGATATTGCTAAAGCTTTTAATGAAATAGCTCCTACAGAGCCAGACAAAGCGAAAGAACTTATAGATACCCATGCCTACTTACACCCCCTACCCTTTGGCTCATGTATGCGCAATATAGCGGCTCACGGTTGTCCCAAGCGATTATCCTGCCAATCAGGGGTGTCCTGTGTTAATTTTACGGTAACAGGACGTATGGGCGAGCTTGAAAATTTAAAGCTCACTAAAAACAGACTAATTGAGCAAGCCAAAAACTTAGCTGATAATTCTGAATTTACGCTAAGGATAAAAGAGCAAGTTCAAAACCTTGAGCGTTTTGAACAAAAAATCATGGTTAGCTACAGTAATAAAATTCCAGTAAATATATATAAAGCAATAGATACTGAGCTTTCTCAGCCTAGGGCACTTGCTGAGCTGTTTTCACTGGAATATGAAAAGATTAAAGCTAATAATCAGGAAGAAGGCAAATGCTAAGAGGCAATGAGTTAAACGAAGCTCTTGAGAATGAGCTTAAGGATATGGTACAAGAAGGCATTGAGAAGGCTCCTATTTCAAATACTGCACTACATAAGAGACTTATTGCCAAAGGACATATTAAAGGCGGTCTGAGTACGCTTAGTACGCCAGAACGCAAAGCATTAATCCAAAGATATACCACAGAACAGCTTTTACCATTGAATTTGAATGAAAAAGAAGAGCAGCTATACGTCAACAAAAAAACACGTCAGGCTCTTCTTGACACTAATAAAGGATTAAAAGAGAGAATAACTGAACTTGAGGATGAGCTTAATCAGAACACTGTCACTCTTATAGAAATTATTAATCAAGTAAAATTAAAAACTAATCTTGAGCTGGATGATTTACTTGCACCCTACTTAATATCTGAATTCAAAAGTCAGTCTAATTTAAAAAAGTTATAGTGACTTGTCATACTCAGATAAAGTGTATGAATATTCAAATCACCAATCTTGAACCTTCACAGTCTTAATTTTTTCCAAGCTTAATGTAATCGATTACGTCTATTTGACTGATATAGCAAGTAGAACTAGCAATGCAAGACTCATAAACGTCCACTCTGAACCGCCCCGACTATATCGGAGAGTGGATTGCTTGAGTCAGGCAGCTTTGTCTGACTCACAAAGACTATCATAGTATCGTCTCTCAAACTCAAAAGGCGACACATAACTAATCGTACTATGAATGCGAGTTTTGTTAAACCAATCGACCCATTCTAGGGTTGCTAATTCAACATCACACGCATCCCGCCACTGCTGTTTTAAATATTCAATCACCTCTGTTTTATAAAGCCCGTTAACCGTTTCAGCCAACGCATTATCGTATGAATCACCCGTTGTACCAACAGATGCAATGACGCCAGAATCAGCCATCTTATCAGTATAGCGAATGGATAAGTACTGAACGCCGCGATCACTATGATGAATCACATCTTTAGGATGGTTTCTGTCTGCAATGGCTTGGTTTAGTGCTGCCATCACCATATCAGTGTTCATACGATTTGATACTTTCCAACCAACGATAGCGCGAGCAAACACATCAATGATAAAGGCAGTATAGACCCAACCACTCAATGTTTTAACGTAAGTAAAGTCAGCAACCCATAGCTGGTTAGGGCGATAGGCATTAAAGTTACGATTAACCAAATCATCAGCACGCTTTTGATCGTCACGAGACTTAGTCGTTATCTTACCTTTACCTCGCCAAACACCCTGCATGCCATGCTGCCGCATTAACCGCTCTACAGTGCAGCGTGCAGGATGTATACCCTCTGCTTTCAACTGTTTCCAGACTTTACGAGCACCATAACGGCATTTGCTGTCCTGCCAGATACGTTTAATCTCATTAAGATAGAAATCGTCATGCTGACTACGCTGTGAACGCTTTTCAGGACTGAATTCTAGCTCTTTGGCACGATAGTATGTGGATGGGGCAATCGGTAGTACTCTACAGATTGGCTCGACTCTATATTGTGGTTTGTGGTCATCTATAAAATCAACCATTACTTGGGTTTGCGGTCGAGCTCCGCCTGGGCGAAAAAAGCAGCAGCTTTCTTTATAATTTCATTGGCTTGCTTTAACTCTCTGTTCTCACGTTCAAGCTCTTTGATATGCTCGGCTTGGCTTTGAGCTTGAATCTTTGCAGGAATGGTTTTATCAATGTGCTTTTTATGCCATGATCGTAGGGTCTCAGGCGTGCAACCTATCTTTGGTGCTATGGCTTTGATGGCTGACCAGGTGGATGGGTAGTCGTCTTTAGCTTCAATTAGCATACGGACGGCGCGCTCTTTCATTTCAGGGGTATAGTTTCGTGTTTTCATTGTCGTATTCTCTTGGAGCGTTGAGTCTCCGACAATCTCGGGGCGGTTCAAAAAGTTCTTTAAACTCAGCACTGTAAGTTCTACGTTTGGGTTTGTTAGGTGGTTGTGTTGTCATGTTAGTGTCCACGATTATTAATCGTGGACACTATCTCGCATTTTTTAAGTGAGGAAAAGATGGGATGGTCGGATGCTTACGGCCAACCTTGAGCACTTTGATGAAGTATGGGGCAAAGAGTACCCGCATGTCATCAAGTCTTGGCGCAATAACTGGGAGGGCTTAACGGTGTTCTTTGGTTATCCTAAAGACATCAGAAGAGTGATCTATACCACCAATGCGATAGAGTCGCTAAACAGTGTGATTCGGACAGCGGTGAATAAGCGTAAGGTCTTCCCGTCTGATCAGGCAGCATTCAAAGTGGTGTACTTAGCAACCCAGCAGGCATCCAAAAAGTGGTCGATGCCGATCCGTAACTGGACGTCTGCCCTTAATCGCTTTATGATTATGTTTGATGATCGCATTAGTAAGCATTTAATCTAAATGGCAGTTACACAGAATCTGGGATGGGCTCTATTTTTTATACCCATTATTTAGTCCGATGTCTTGATTCCAACTTTTAAATAATAAATGGTTTCGATGATGAACCGCATTTCTTAGCAGGATTAATAGTGCTGTATCTCCATGAGAAAAATAATCAAAACCGTCTTGTGTAACATCGTATAAACTATGAAATGCTTCTAGCTTTGCCTCGAAAGCGCAATCCAAATTGTTGATAGCTTCCTCACCATCAACTAATTTTAATTTGTGGAACCTCATATGAGCCTCTCCATAGAGTCGCATAGGGTTCGCTAATTTGCTTAATGCTTAATTTCCATTTAAATCCTTAGTAAACTAAAGTTATTTAGCCGTACTTCTAAATTAACACACCGATATTTTACGGTGACTAGTTTTTCATCATGAGTCTATGTAAACATCCCTCAAATAACTCCGAACACATGGGCTTTCTAGATTTTTTCATCTTCGCTTATGCTCTGTTCTACAGGCAATATTGGGAATTGAGTCGGCAGGACTAATAATAGTATTTAGTTTTACACGATCCTTTAATTTTTTTTGTGCTAAAAAAGCAAAAGATTTACCTGTTCGCTCAGCTTCCAGCTGTATTTGATATATCTCTTCACCAGAAATTGGGTTATCTCTTGCATCTATCATCGTCGAAAAATGATAAGTAGCTTCCTCTTCATTATCTGAACGACACGTATGCTCAAGTATATCGTCAAAATCGACACTTACAGCATCTTGCATGCCTGAGCCAATGGCCCCAAAATCATGTTTAAACCAGTCGCTTTGTTCCATAGTATTTTTTAATACGAATAGATCTTGATCAGTGAATGGGACATGAAATTCGTTGAAGTTGATGAATTGCCTACCATCAATTCTCATTTGAAAATGATAATGAGGGTAGTCAATTGAGGTTCCTATGTGTCCTTCAAAATCATTCTTAGAACAGTCAAACGTCCATTCAATGTTTTTCCACTTAACTGTATATGACAGAATCTTCCTATCTGACCTTTCTTCTTCAAGATCATTAATATTCGAAATTAAACGCTCTTGATTTGCGCACCATCTAATAAATGCAGCGATACTCCCATAGCCGTATTTTTCGTAGATTTTTGGGAAGTCTTTTTTCTTAAACTTGCATTGTCGTAGTAACCAATGTAGACATGGATCATCTTTGCTGATAGTTTTGAAGGGCTTATTACATAGATAGCAAATATCCTTTTTATAACCAACCTTAAAAGCCTGCGCTTGCCTTTGATGTTCTTCATCATTCAAACGATTTATCTCTTCTATTTTCTCAGAAGACATCTTTTCAAAAACGTTTCTATATTTTTCAGTATCATGCTTCATAAGACTTACCTTTGATATTTAATTATATACTGTCAAATCACTACTCGTCTCATCCAGCACTTCGATCAGTGATGTGAGTTTATTACTAGTAATGTTATACCCAAAGCGATACACCTCCTGAGAAAGTAACTCCTGTTGTTTCCATGTGATAATATCTTGATCAATACCATCCACTTTTTCAAGCAGCGCATATAATGATGTAACTATCCCCTAAAATAACACAGCTCAAACGTAGAATTTCTTATAAAATACCCATAAGGAGTTTTGATATGAGCAAACGAATGACTGAGACCCAAATAGTATCCATTTTAAAAGAAGCAGAAGC